>JAZRAG010000093.1:0-2127 GCA_045634445.1 Candidatus Spyradenecus sp.
AGATGTCGCCATACTCCTTTGCGAGCTCTTCCTGCACCTCTTTCAGACGCTCTTGCTTTTTGACCCTCGTTACATCAACGATCGTACGCCCCTTGGAGATGATCTCATGCATCGTACGATCCATCTTGGCGACAATCTCGCGGAAATTGGCTCCCGAGAGCCCTTTTGCATCGTCCAGATTCTTTAATTCATTCGTCACTTCATCAATGGCTCTTTCAAAAACGCGCATTTCCTCGCCCGCTTTAGTACAGAGCGCTTTCGCTGCCGTGATTTGATTGGCGAGGTCTCTTTTCAAAGCGGCTCTTTCCTGCCTTCTCTGTTCTTCGGGGCTTAGCGGCTTAGCGGCAGGCGCGGGCTTAGCGGCGGCAGCAGCGGCAGCGGCAGGAGGAGCAAGTGGTTTCGCCTCATGCGGGGCTAATGCACGCCGCAGGGCCATCACCACCTCGTCGGTTTTCGTCAGCTCCGTTTTGTCGACTTGCCACTGCTTGGCCATGGTATAAATCTGATGCAACGCTGTGGTATCTTCTTTGATCGAGTTGGCAAAGCGTGTGGCAAATTTTTGGATCAAGTCTTTCACAGCCGTGGGATTGGTCGCATCGAGGGAGTACAACTTCGCGAAATCTTCCACTTGACGCACAAAGGCAGCCATAGCATCCACGGCCTTTTGGGCCTCTTTACCCACCAGGTGGTGATCGCCGCCTGAATGATGAGTGGCCATATTAACCAGATTCCCTGCAACGCGCCCCAATTGGAGTTCCAGCTCATGCTGCAAACGATTCGCACGCCCGGTGGTACGCGCATTGAAGAGATTGGCAATAAAAGAGGTGAAAGGTTCATAGATCTTCCACACCTTTCGAGGATCGTGCGGATTTGGGCCACGTTGAGGAATGTTCGGGTTGCGCACTTTGACAGCGTTCCCTTTAAGAAGATTGGCGACATCGTCTTTCGTTACATTGTTGTCAACCTTGTCCAACGTATTATAGTCCACGATGCCCACATCGCCAAACTCATTGATCGTGAAGGCGTTTTGGCGCGCTTCAATCGCATTTTGCGCACGGTTCGCACGAAGCGTATCAATTTTCAAACGGATACCATCAAGCAAAGCCATTCGACTCCACCTTTCATAAATTAGACATTCAAGCCATTCAACGAGAAGAAGCGTTCGTCAGACACCGCAACGGGCGCTTCTTCTGCGGCTGCGTGAAACGCTTCTGCCATCGGCGATTCAGCCTCGTCCTTAGCTTCCGAAATAAGCGCCTCACGCCAATCGCGCAGGGAGATGAGGAAGGAGAGGAACATCGCCATCCACACCTCCTCAGAAAACGAATCTGACAATGGCACACGCATAAAAAGCGTTAAGGCGCCTGAACGAGAGACGCCAAAGGTTGCATTCGGTACATCATTGAAAAGGTTGTGCGCACTGAGCAATTCGAGAAGCCGCTTTTTGGAGAGTGTGGTGGCATCAGCCAACACATCGGCATAGACATATAGCCACAGCGCCTCATCCCCCTCTTCAAAATTAATCTCCAATTCACCCACCGAGAGCCCCGCCACACGCTGTTCATTGAGTCCAAAAGCTTCTACGTTCAGGCGTTTGGCCACAACGGCAATCAGTTCATCTGCTTTCACTTCCGTCTCCTCTTTGTTCTTTCTTAAAATGACGCACCTAATTTTCCAGGTATTTTATGCGTTTGGAAATTACATGTTGTTGACGTTGGTCATGAGCGTCGTATTAAGACTCTTGAGGATGTTGGATATCATGTCGTACGACTGGTCGCGCTTGGCGGTCTGCGACTGGAGGTCGATCATCGTCTGCTGCGAGAAGCTGTTGTGCGAATCCATCTTCGCTTCGATATCGGTAATGAGCTGCTCCGACGAACTGTCCGCCGTCTCGGGCACGCTCTTCAGCTCAATTTCGTACTCGCTTTTGGTAAGGAAGTCGTAATACGAAATGTCCGTTCCCACGAGCTTGGTATTCTTCAAATCCACGGAAGAATCTGTCGCGTTTACGATGGCGGTCTCGATCTCGGTCAGGCGTTCGAGATCCTCGGACGTCTTGTTGAGGTCTTCGACGATCCTGACGATTTCGGCCTCGAGCTCCGTCGCACGCTGGAGGCAGAGCGCCAT
>JAZRAG010000094.1:0-1153 GCA_045634445.1 Candidatus Spyradenecus sp.
CAAACCCCTAAAACCCTGCTGAGCACCCTCTCCAAAGACTTCTCAAACCAAGTCCTTTGGACCCAACTCATCCACCTTTACGAACCCCTTATCCGCTTTTGGCTCGCCCTAAAAGGCGTCCCCGCAGACGACATCGCCGACTGCACACAGCAAGTCCTCCTACGCCTCGTTCGCCTCCTCCAACAAACCGGTTACCAAGCCAATCGCGCCCGTTTTCGCACCCTCCTCGGCACCATCGTCCACTCCGTGGCGATTGACGCCTACCGCAAAACGCGCCACCTCCCACACCCCGACACCACCCCACTCGAAGACATCCCAGACACCCACTCCGATGTCCCCACCAAAATCGAGGCTCAAATCCAAATCGCAGCCCTTGAAACCGTCCTTGAAAGCATCCGCTCAGGGCACATCCCCCTCACCCCTATCCAACGCGACATCTTTGACGCCTGCATTGACAACGACGAATCCCCCACCACATTCGCCCAACAAAGAGGCCTTCGCATCAATACCGTAATCCAAATCCGCAAGCGCCTCATTCGCAAAATTCGCAAACTCGCGAACGCCTATTAATCTCCCCACCACACGCGCTTCTTATTTTTTTGCAAAAACGCTGTCACAAAATACCCTCCTGTGCGTAAGAAATGAATGAACAACATTATTTTGTTGCAAAAATGACCACTTTTTTAACGTCATTCCACAACAAAAGATTGCACTTTGCAGGAAAAGGTAGTATAGTGTTGACACATAGTTTGGCGGACCTTACGAAGCCCCTAGCCGAGTAACTACGCTAAATGCAAAAGATGCGTTAATGCATACTTTTCATTCTTCGGAAACGACCAATTTTTGAGCAGGATGAAAGGTATTGTAGAAGCGCGTTAAGGCATTTCCTTAGCGTGTTTTCTACCTACCTGTTTCCTGCAAGGCTTTGGTCGGCCTCCGAAGAGAACAGTTACGGTGGGAAACACGCTTTTCTTGTATCTAGGGTTCACCCCTCCTACACCAAGCGCCATTTCCCCAAAAAGAAAAGGGAAAACACAATGGCAAAGGTCCCCTTCAACGTCACAAATAAGACTTGCGCCACCTGTAAATGGTGGTGTGGCGCACGCGAAGTCGCCTTCGCCGTTAATTCCCCCCTCCACGTCAAAGCAGACAC
>JAZRAG010000095.1:0-1078 GCA_045634445.1 Candidatus Spyradenecus sp.
AAGATCAGTGTGGGGGATTTGTTGAGCTGAAGTTTTAACAACTTCTTCTTTTGACGCGCGTACAGCTCCGCGCCGCGCTGTGCTGTTTTGAGCCCCTTCTTGGTGCGCCCCAAGAAGGGGCGGAAGAAGGGCGCCAAAGGGCCTAATGCCCTTTGGATTCCCGCAGTGCGAAAAGGTCGCGGCGCTCCCGCTCTGCTCATCTTTTCGCATAAATGAGCATCTTCAACTTTTGCGTTTGCAAGTTAAAGAAACTTGCAAACACGGAAGTAGCACGTAACAAGCAAAAGCTAATTATTTTGCTATCTGCAACGCACCCAGTTCAACTAAATTTTCAACGAGAACGATTTTGTGCCTTCGCCTGCCGCTCGTGTTGGCATAATGGCAGGAGATGCACTTAAAACTATTATGTCTTTCTCCCCAGCCCTCTTTGCAGAGCGGCAATGCTAGGGGAGGCCTCGGAGGGAACGTCTGTATAACATTTCATTTTTTTGGGGAAGAATTTTGCAAAGCAAAATTCTTCATAAGCGGGTAACTGAATGTCAAGTGAGCATCAAATAATATACCCGCGTTATTCTTGGTTACTTCTTTGTTGAACGACAAAGAAGTAACACCCCTACCGCACAGCGCACGCGCGAAGCTGTGTGCGCGTGGACAGGAGAAGACGCAAATCCTTTAGCTAATTTCAACCCATCCCGAAAGGAGTCCTATGTTCTTCGGTTACTTTTACGGCGACTGGTCCCTTCTCATCGTCCTCCCTGCCCTCATCTTCACCATCTGGGCACAGACGTCCGTCCAGTCCGCCTATCGCAAATATTCCGCCGTTCGTAACGCCTACGGCATGACGGGTGCCGATGCAGCCCGTCGTATTCTCAACGCCAACGGCCTGCATCACATCCGCATTGAGCCTATCCGTGGCGAGATGACCGACCACTACGACCCCCGCGCAGGCGTGATCCGTCTGTCCGAGGGTGTTTATCATAACGCCAGCGTTGCCGCCGTCGGCATTGCCGCCCACGAGGCAGGCCACGCCGTTCAGCATGCCACCGCCTACGGCGCTCTCAAGCTGCGCCACGCTATT
>JAZRAG010000096.1:0-1461 GCA_045634445.1 Candidatus Spyradenecus sp.
ATCCGTTGTGGTCACAGCGCCATCATTGATCGTGAATTCAGGAGCTGCAGTGTAGGTGTACAACGTGCGGGTCACAACCGTACGACCTTCAGCAGGTGTGCCGAGGTCAAGCGTCACGCCACCAATCGTCTGAGGACCATCGCTCGTATCAAAGGTGCCCGCCTTAATGCTACCATTGACGCCCAAGTAAGCGGTACCTGCAGGCATCGCCATGTTCACGAATTCAAGGCCGTCTTCTGCGTCAATGTAGTACGTATTAGCACTATTACTGTCACCAGGATTTACCTTATCCGTCACCGTAATCTTGGAGGTGTCATCCACATAGATTTCACAACCGCCTTGTAACTTCTTCAAGCCTGAAATCTTCATATGGACACCGTTGGCAACGACGACATCAAGATTCCAGCCTTCCAAGGTCGGAGTATTCACCACCTTGTAGCCATCTTCATCAGCCGTAATAGCATCACCAATCAAGTCGCCGTCAATAAGGCCGAGATTCCAAACATTGGATTCCGGTGCGCCAGGAACGACGGTGCCAGTATAAGCGATCCACTGAGTCGTTTCACCATTGGTACGTGTACCCGTTGCCCAATTTGCTGCGGTCGACCAACCGTCCGTGCCACCAAGGTAAACCAAAGGATAGGTCACATCGCCGACGGTGTAGCCAATGGTTTCAGAGAAGTTATTGGTTACCGTGCCGGTCACGCCATCGGTATTCAACATAGCGTCCAACTGAGCCTGGCTAATAGAGAGGTCAGTCACCTTAATCGTCACATTACCCGTAGAGATGATGTTAAGGATGTGACCGGCCTTGATTGCGTCAACGATGAGCGTTGCGCCTTCAGGGAGTGTCAAGTCAACAACAGACTTCGTCAATTCAAGTTCGGAAACCTTCTGTTCTGCATTACCCGTAATCTTCTGGGTATCAGACATCACAGAATCGCCCATGTTGATAATCTGAAGCGCTGCGATACCACCGCGGGCACTGTTAGAATTGTTGCCACCCTTGATGGTGAGCGTAGAAGCGGTGAGACCATCCACGCGAAGCGCATTCACACCATAAGCAGCAGTCTTCTGCTGAGTCTTACCCCAAATTGCACTTGCTGCTTCAACTTCAGTAGCATAGCCCACGCTCGTGAGATAGGGCGTGCCGATGTAGTTCTTGCCATTAATCTGGACAGACTTGAAGCGATAGTTCGCCGTATCCGTAGCAGCATAGACAATCACAGCATACTTGGAGAAAGGAATGCTATCAAGTGTAATCGAGACCTGACTACCACCGTCATCAAGATAACCCTTGAGGAAGGCATCCGTAGCAGAATCCCACTGATAGACATTATTTGAGGAGACTGTCAAGGAGACGGGCTGAGTAATGACACTCGTACCATCAGCGACATTCAATGCCGAAGCCGTGGGGTTTGCATCAGTGGTGTTGTTCCAGCCATTCACTGCGTAGAGACC
>JAZRAG010000097.1:0-4149 GCA_045634445.1 Candidatus Spyradenecus sp.
TGGTCGTTACTCTTGTACGATTACCTTCGCAGTGGGTTCTGACCGTGATATGAACATGGTGCGCGTGCAGAACCGCGTGGCGCGCGCAGAACCGAAGTTGCCCGCAGAAGTGACGAAGCAGGGTGTGTCGGTGACCTCGCGTTCTGACTCGATGCTCGGCTTCTTGTCTTTCCGTTCGCCAGGGGGTGAATTAAACAACCTTCAGATCGCAGACTTCCTTTACTCCAGTGTGCGTGACGCTATCTTACGTGTGAATGGCGTGGGTGGCGCTGACGTGTACGGCGCTAAGGTCGCAATGCGTATTTGGTTGGATCCCGAACGCTTGGCCGCACAGTCAATGGATGCAGAAGAAGTGGTGCGCGCGATTGAATCGCAGAACCGCCAAGCTGCATTGGGTGCTGTGGGTGCCTCTCCGGTGGCTGACCCGCGCATCAAGAATGTCTACAGCATCGTGACAGATGGTCGTCTCGGCTCGGTGAAGGAGTTCGAAGAGATCGTGGTACGTTCTGCTGAAGAAGGCGGTCTTGTGCGCGTGAAGGATATCGCTCGCGTGGAAGTGGGTGAACAGAATTACGCCAATACGGGCTTCTATGATGGCGCCTCCTGCGTGTCGATGGGTTTGAACCAGACGCCGGGTACGAATGCAATTGAAGCCGTGGATGCTGTGAAGGCAGAATTGGAACGTTTGAAGCCGACCTTCCCAGGTGACTTGGAATGCGTTTTCGCTTATGATGCTACGGAAGTGGTGCGCGTTTCGATTCAGGAAATCGTTACGACCTTGGTAGAAACCTTCGTCCTCGTGGTGATTGTGTGCTTCGTCTTCTTGCAAGACTGGCGTGCGACGTTGGTGCCTTTGTGCGCTATTCCGGTGTCGCTCTTGTGTACTTTCGCTGCATTGAAGGCCTTTGGCTTCTCAATCAACACCTTGACCTTGTTCGCACTCGTGCTCGCAATTGGTTCGGTGGTGGACGATGCTATCGTGGTGGTGGAACGTGCCCAGTATCACATGGATAAGAGTAAACTGGATCGTAAGACCGCAACGCTCTTGACGATGTCGGAAGTGACAGGCGCTGTGATCGCTACAACGCTCGTGCTTTTGGCCATCTTCGTGCCAGTGGGCTTCATCGCAGGTATTACGGGCCGCATCTATGCACAGTTCGCTGTGACGATGTCGGTGGCAATCTGCTTCTCGACGGTGAATGCATTGACGCTTTCGCCCGCAATCTGCTCAACCATTCTTGGTAAGCCTAAAGAACACAAGGCTTTCTGGGATCCCTTTACGTGGTTCAATAAGTTTATTGACTGGATGCGCCGTTACTATGCCGTTTGCTCGAAGTTCCTCGCTGCACGCCGCTTGTTAACGTTGTTGCTCTTCCTCTTGACGGTGGCTGCAGCACTCATCTGCTTGGAAAAGACGCCGACCTCCTTCTTGCCTGAAGAAGATCAGGGCGTGGTCTTTGTGGACTGTTCGCTGCGTGAAGGTACGAACCGTTCGGTGACGGATAAGTTCATCCGCCGAGTGGATGCCGAAATTCGTCAAATCCCTGGTGTGAAGGGTGTCCTTTCTGTGGTGGGCTTTGCAATGATCTCTGGTGCTGCAGAAAACACAGGTATGTTGATTGTGGCCTTGGATACTTGGGAAAAGCGCCCTGGTGAAGACCAAACCGCACGCGCAATCTTGAATAAGATTATGGGAGTCACTGCGAATTTCCATGAGGGTAAGTTCGTGGCGATGTTGCCGCCTGCAATTCAAGGTCTTGGTGTTTCGGGTGGTATGAGTATCCAATTCCAGTCGCTCGCGTCTACTGATCCTGAAACAATCGAACGCAGTTTACGTGGTTTCCTTGGCGCTTTGAATCAGGCACCTGAAATCGCGATGGCATTCTCTCCTTATACTTCGGGTACGCCACACATCAATTTGAAGGTGGATCGTGTGAAGGCCGAAACGTATAAGGTGCCCGTTTCTTCGCTTTACGCAACGCTTCAGCGCTATTTGGGTTCGTACTACGTCAACGATATTAATATCGGTACGCAGGTGAACCAGGTGGTGGTGCAGGCTGACTGGAAGGGGCGTGACACCGTAGATGCGATTGGCCAACTCTATGTGAAGAGCACGACGGGTGCAATGGTGCCCGTGAGTGCCGTGACTGAGACCGAAACCGTGGGTGGCACGCGTAACTATTCGCGCTATAACCTCTTCCCAGCTGCGCGTATTACCGCAAATGCACAGGATGGGTATGCCTCGGGTGAAGCAATGGCCGCAGTGAAGCGCGTGGCTCAGGCGACGCTTTCGAAGGATTTCACCTTTGAATGGACCGATCTCTCCTATCAGGAAGCTTCGACTCAAGGTCAGACGGTGATCCTCGTGATCGCAGCCTTTATCTTCGGTTACCTCTTCTTGGTCGCACAGTACGAAAGCTGGACCTTGCCGCTCCCCGTGATGACCTCCATCGTTGTGGGCTGCGCAGGTGCACTTATGGGCTTGATGTATTGGGGCTTGTCGCTCTCCATCTATGCACAGCTCGGCTTGCTCTTGTTGGTCTCTTTGGCGGCAAAGAACGCTATTTTGATTGTGGAATTCGCTGCAACGCGTCGCCAGCAAGGCTTGGGTATCATTGACGCAGCAGGTGAAGGCGCAGGTGAACGTTTGCGTGCAGTGCTCATGACGGCACTCACCTTCATCTTGGGCGTGCTCCCCATGGTGTATGCTACGGGTGCAGGCGCAGCAAGCCGTCAGCACATCGGTGTGACTGTGTACACAGGTATGTTGGTCGCAACGACCGCAGGTCTCTTAATGATCCCCGCACTCTTCTCCTTCTTCGAGAAGATGCGCGAAGGCACCTACAGTCTCTTTGGTGCCTCTCACGAGAAGAAAGAAGAGGAGACAAAGTGAAAAGTTCATTGTTGACATTAGGTGTAATTTTATTGCTCGCGGGCTGTTCGTCCACGAATGAACCCTGCCGTGAACGTTCTGTGACCGAAGTTCTTTCGGTGGCAACGGTTGCGAAGGATACGCGCCCTGAAGCATTGCCTGTCGTTACAACGGTGCCAGACGTGCGTGTGGATGATTGGTGGACGCGCTTTGGCGACGACTCGTTGACGCGTTTGATTGAAAAGGCCCATGCTGCGAACCACACCCTCGCTGCTGCGCGTGCAAATCTTGCCGCGGCTCAGGCGATGTGGGAATACCAGCGTGGCGGCCTCTTCCCGCAGGTGGATGCAGGCGGTGATTTGACGCGTAGCCGCACCTCGGACAACGGCTTATCGGGTCGTAATCGTTACACCAATTACAATCTCGCCGCTACGGCACGTTGGGAATTGGACCTCTTTGGTCGTCAGCGCCACTTGATGAACGCCGCAGAAGCGCAGGCAGAGGCCACTGAAGCCGAATTGAAGGCAATGTGGGTCTCCGTCTCTGCCGCAGTTGCAAATGCCTATTTGGAATTGCGCACGCTTCAGGGCCGCTTGATGGTGGCAGAAGACAACCTCAAGCTTCAGCAGGCTAACTACGACCTTCAGGCCGATCGCACGGCTGGTGGTTTGACGAATGAACTCGTGAAGAACCAGGCCGAATACGACTTGCGTTCAACCTCGGCAACAATTCCCAGCATTAAGGCTCAGATTGTGGCGATTGAAAACTCGCTCGCAATTCTCTGCGGCGTAACGCCTGGTACGTTGCCAACGGAAATCTTCGCCTCCACGACGCAGACAATGGATGTTGGCACCGTTCCTGAACAGGATGATGGCGCCGTGCGCCCTGCAGGTTTGCGCCCGACGGGGATTCCGCAGCCGGAGTTGATCCCCTTGGATATGGGCTTCTCGGCCTCCGCATTGCGTCGTCGCCCTGACGTGATTGCCGCTGAACGTATCTTGAAGGCTACGGTGGAAGAAGTGGACGCTGCCAAGGCAGAACGTTATCCCGATATCTACATCACCGCTGCCCTCGGTTTGGAATCGATTCACATCGGTGACTTGATGGACTGGGAAAGTCACTTCTATCGTTTCGGCCCTGGTGTGACGTTGCCCATCTTCCGTGGAGGTCAAATCACCGCCAATATCAAGATGAAGACCGAAGCACAGCGCGCCGCCTTCGCTCAGTACGAAGAAACGGTATTGTTGGCTTTGAGCGACATCCGCTCCGCCTATTCG
>JAZRAG010000098.1:0-3319 GCA_045634445.1 Candidatus Spyradenecus sp.
TCCTCCACGGCGAGGCCCATCTTTTTCTTACTCATCGTAACGCTAAATTCCTTAAAAGCTGCCTTAAAGGCTGCCATAGAGGCATCGCTGGAGTTCGGGTCTAGATTCAATTCTGGAATAAAGGCCACTTTCACCTTCTCCTCTGTCTCCTTTTTAGCCGTTAGCGTATAGAAGAGCCTATTTCCCTTTTTATCTTCCAGAAGGGCGCGATTCGTCTTGCCTCCTTGCGTCTCGTTGAGCCAGAGGAGCTTATAGCCCTTGCCCTTCACGTGTTGGGACATTTCCTGTGCGCTGTATTCGCGCACGGTTTCGTTTTGACGCAAAATGCCATAGGCTTTCCACTTGCTGGAGAGGGTGATTAACTTCTGCGTGAGGCCACTGGCATCTCCACCATCCAACATCTTGAAGTCTGTCTCAAGGTCATGCTTGACCTTCGCCTCATTTACCTTAATCAGCTTGTTAGCATTCAGTTCATCCATCACCGTCTTCGTAAGGTAGTCAAACAACTCTGTCTCGGTGGTGATTGGAATACGCGCATCGATAAGCTGCTGAATCGCCTTTATCGTCTCTTCTTGCAAACACACGCCTGTATTCGTGGCACGACGACGCTTTTCCGCAGCGAGCGCTAATGTCGCATTCTCTGTGGCGTTAAAGAGTTCTGCCGAACGACTCCCGCGACGGGTCATGGTCTGGCGCAACGATGCCTGGCTACCAAAGCCTTCGATGAAGATTCTGCGCACTTTTTGAACCTTGAGAGCCTCTTGGTCTTCCTGTAAGAGGGTTGGTATCTTATGGGTGACCTCAAAGACATCCGCCCCCACGGCGCCATCACCAATCATTGAAATGGTGCTACGTTCATTTTGGCGTTTAGCCTCCACCGTCGTTTTCACTTCCCTATAGGTGGCATCCACCGCGGTCATCGTAAGCAAGGGCAAGCCTTCCTGCTCGGCGATAGCCCCCTGCTCAAGCAAGAGACCACGCGGAATTTCAGAGAGTGCACAGAAACCATTTTGAACAGCCAAACGCATATCTCTGAGAATTTTTGCCAAGACCTCGTTGGTACAAATCTTGGACGGTTCCTTGCTCTCTGGTATCGTGGTATCCCCATTCGCTCTCGCTTGTTGGGCCGCGATCTTACTCTTAACAACCACTTCATCATAGTAAAGGAATTGATCGCGAGCATAGACTTCCACCTCTGAGATCAGGTGCATCATCTGCATGAAGGAGGTGGTACAGATACTCAACGCATCTCTCACGCCATTGACCAAACGCGTATGGCGCTCCTCATCCACACCTTTCACGTTCTTTTCGCGCAAGAAGGCGGCATATTCCACGACCTTTTGGGTGTAGAGTGCATAATCGGTACGTAATTTGTCAGAAAGCGTACGCAAGGGCCCACCCACCGATACGATTCTTGAATCGAGCAAGTTCTTGTTTTCCGCCACAATCAACTTATTCAAATGCTTTGGCAACACTTCCAAAGAATTGGAGATCAAGTTCTGCAAATCTAACGCACGCTTGTAGGTCAACTTCAATCGGTCCATCAGATGGAGGGCATCTGTCAAATCCTTGTCGCCATAGAGCCCCTCTTTTCCGCCATACTGAGACAACCGGTCAACATCTTCCGAAAGTTTCTCTTCAACCTTTGTAAGCAGGCCAAGTGCCGCGCGCTGTTCTTTATCTGTTGATTTGCCCAGTTCGCTGATCTTTTTGCGAATATCCTCAAGCATGAACGTACAGGTATCTTTCACGTCTTCCACGTCCAGCTTGTGCACATTTGCGAGGAGATTTTCAAGATAGTCACACTCTTCTTCCCAGGTGGCCGTAAGCGAGAGCGAACGAATATAAGGCAGTCCCTCGCGAATACGTGTCAAAGCATTCCCCAAGAGCACCTCGCGCATCGTGCGCTGCGCATTCACGTAAGGATTCATCGCCGCCTTCAATTCTGTGACGACCTTTTCACGAGCCTCCGTGTAAGCCCCACCACGCACATTTACAAGTTTCGCAACGTTCATATTAATGATGCTACCTTGTGTCGAGCCAACCGCCTTCTTGAAGCAGGAGAAGAGGATCTCGAGTGCGCTATTTTCAAGATAGCAGCGTTTGCCATCCTTCTCAAAGAAAACCCCATCCTGACGCGCATCGACAGACTCCACCACATCCTCTTGGATACGGGACTCTAGGTTAAAATGAGCGGCATCAAGGTACTTTTTAAGGACTTCTGCGGCCTTTTTGTCGCTCGGCGAAGGGTCGATCGGCTCCAAAATGGTTTCCACGTAGTTGAGCAACTCAGAGACCCATTTCGTAGAGGCCTGCTCGCAAGCCTTAAACGAAGTCGTCGCCAACGATAGCGCGTCTTCTTTCGTGAGGTCCACAAACCCCTTTATCGCAGCAAAGTGGGTCTCAATTTTCTTATAGGCGCCCGTGAGAGACGGTGACAAATTTTCTAAGAAGGCCTTCTCATGCGTCTGAAGAACCTTTAGGTGCGCTGGGGTCATCTCCTTAAGGACGTCACTCGGGGAATTAACGACATACTTCATTACTGCGTGACACGCTTCTTTCCACGTGGTGGGGTCCACCCCCTCTGGTGGCGTCTGCGCTTTCGTCTCAATCAACTCCTCCATCTCAAACTTTTCGATGCGATTACGTAGATTCAACAACTTGGCACGCGCGGAAGAGAATTCCTTAATCACCAAGTTCATATGGTTGACGGTTGAATTCGCATCAGAGGTATTCAGATTTCTCAAGTTTGCATCTGAATCAGGATCAAACGTTCCTTCACGCAAGCTTACGAGCAGCTTATCAGTCGTTTCCCAATTCGACTCCAACAGCGCCTTGACCGTCTTATTGGTTTGTTCCAAATCGATGTCCGAGATGTCGCCATACTCCTTTGCGAGCTCTTCCTGCACCTCTTTCAGACGCTCTTGCTTTTTGACCCTCGTTACATCAACGATCGTACGCCCCTTGGAGATGATCTCATGCATCGTACGACCCATCTTGGCGACAATCTCGCGAAAATTGGCTCCCGAGAGCCCTTTTGCATCATCCAGATTCTTTAATTCATTCGTCACTTCATCAATGGCTTTGTCAAAAACGCGCATTTCCTCACCCGCTTTAGTACAGAGCGCTTTTGCCGCCGTGATTTGATTGGCGAGATCTTTTTTCAAAGCGGCTCTTTCCAGCCTTCTCTGTTCGGCGGGATTGAGCTTTGTCGGCTGCCCGGCTGGCTCGGGCACGGGCGCAGGGGCGGCAGCAAGTGCTTTCGCCTCATGAGGGGCAAACGCACGCCGCAAGGCCATCACCACCTCATCGGTTTTCG
>JAZRAG010000099.1:0-3902 GCA_045634445.1 Candidatus Spyradenecus sp.
CTAAATGTCCCCTTGGACGATGAAACGCGGGAGTGGCTGGATAAGTCGGCTGTCGCGAATGGACGGGCCGCCTCGCGTGAGGCGGCGCAGATCATCAAGGACGCAAAACGCAAGGCGCAGAAATGATTACCGAGAACGACATACTTACCGACGCGCAGGTGGCGAAACTTGCGGGCTTTAAGCTCGATACGTTTCAGCGGCGTATGCGCAACGGCTTTAAGCCGGGGGAACTCGATTGGACGCAGGCGAGACCCATGCGCAACGGCGACCGCCGCTGGTGGTTCAGGCCGGATGTCGAGAGAGTTATCAAAGAAAGGATTACGAAAGAATGACGCTTAACGACATTATTCAGCGCGATCTTGAATTGTGCCGCCGTGAAGAAGAAGTGGAAGCGGCGAAGCGCAGTCTTGCGGAATATGAGCGAGAGATTAACCGCAGGCTTTGGCGGAGGCGAATGAAGGCGGCACTCCCGACATTGGCGGCGGTGGCGGTCTGCGCCCTTCTCTTTGCCGTGGCGAAGATGTTTTGAACCACTAAATACACGAAATACACGAAACGAAAGGAACACACAAATGAGCAAACTCACACTTACGGCGACGTCAATGGCGTGTGCCTTGCGTTGCCCGCGCAAGTATTTCTATGACAACATTATCGGGCTTAAGGTGGCTATACCATCCGAAGCCTTGCGCATTGGAACTGCCGTGCATAACGGCGGAGAAGAACGCGCCAAGGGCGGTGATTTCGCAGCGCAATATGCGGCGGCAATTACAGGGTCGCAGCTCGATGAATGGATGGCGGCAAAGGTGTTCGGCATCTTGGGCGCGTACTGCAAAACCTACGGTGAAATTGATGATCGTGATTATGCGGCGATGAATCCGGAGCAGGAATTTATCGACGCTATTGACGGCTCTCGCACCTTTGAACAGCGCGGCAAGATTGATGGGCTTGCGGTGCTGAAAGACGGGCGCAAGGTTGTATGGGAGCGCAAGACCACGGCTGACGATCTTTCGGAGACTTCCGACTATTGGACGCGGCTTAAATTCAACCATCAATTGTTGGCGTACTCCACTTGGATCTACAACGCAACCGGCGAATTGCCCGTTTGCGTTTATGATGTGATTCGTAAGCCGCTTTTGAAGCCGCTGGCGAATGTTGCGGAACTTGACGAAAACGGCTTTCCGATTGTGCTTGATGCTAACGGCAACCGCTGCATTAAGCGCGACGGAACGCCGAAGAAGACCGCCGATTCAGCCAAGGGTGAAAAGCTTGCGGGGCATCCTGAAACACCCGATGAATACGGCTCGCGTATCTTGGAAGCGATGAGCGCAGAAAGCGAGAAATACTTCCAGCGGCGTGAAGTTGCAATTACCATTGATATGCTTCAGGAATTTTGGCGTGAGCGGTTAGGCGTTTGCCGCATGCTTTTGCACTTCGCATCCGAAGCGCGTAAAAGCGAACGCCCCGAATATGCCTACCCCCGCAGCTGCAATCCCGATAACTGCCGTAACTGCCAGTATGCCGGGCTTTGCTTGCAACGCATTCATGTTAATGCGGATAATCCGCCGGAGGGATTTCGCATCGCCCTTCACGAAGAACTTTCTGCCAAGTAAAACGAAAGGAAAAAGAAAATGGCAATACCAAAAAGACCAAGCGCGGCGTTTCCTGCCGCCACAATCGAACGCCCGGCAAGCGTCACCGCGCAGACGGTAGACAGTTGGGATGATCTCAAACCTCGTGGCCACTTCATTGGCCTTTACGGCGTGGGCGGCGCGGGTAAAACCACCCTTGCTACAATGCTCCCGGGGAAGACGCTTTTCATCGACCTTGAAGGGTCGTTGAAGGTGATTCGCGGCAAGCTTGAAGAGTTGGGGCTTATCGGCAACATCACGCCGAAGTTTTACCGCTTCGACCCGGATGCGCCGGCGGCGGCGTGGGATGACCTCATTTCGTTTTTGAAGTCTGACGCGGTCAAGGGTTATGACAATGTGGTTATCGACTCGTTCACGCGGGCGCAGGAGTTCGCGGCTTCGAACTGCATGGCGTCGATTCCCGGCGATTCGGCCACCATCAAGCAGTCGCTCGAACAGTGGACTTACGGCAAGGGAGCGCAGATCGTCTATGACAAGTTTGTGCCGATTTATCCCCTTCTCGACAAGCTCTTGGAATCGGGCACGAATGTTTGCGCTATCTGCCACGATAACGTGCTGCGCATTGCGAACCCAGAGGGCGGCGACTTCATTCAGCATCAGCCACACTTGGTGCAGGGCGAAAAAGGCAAGGCACCGGGGCGTGACAAGTTCCAGCAGACGGTCGACCACCTTCTCTTTCTTTCGGCTGATATCGCCGTTGAGAAAGGGAAAGCGACGGGCGGCATGACCAGAACGCTGTATACGGGCGGCATTGCGTCGATGATGGCGAAGTCCCGCACGGCGCAGGGCATGGCGATTGAGGTTGCGGTCGACGGCATTTTCGATTGGTCGCAGATTGTTCACTAAACCAACACAAGGAGAAAAAAACATGGCATACACACCTGGACAGCCTTTCAGCTACGGAATACCTGATGGCACATATCGCGGCAAACCTACGACGGCAAGCTGCTTTGAGAAAGACGGGAAGCTCATTCTCGACATCAACTTCGCGGTTATCGATCCGCAGACTGGCGAGACGTACAAGAAGGACAACGGCTACGAGTGGGAAGCGAAGAAACGCCATTGGCTCACCAACAAGGACGGCGGATTTAACGAGGCCACCATTAACGGCATCAAGGAATGGGCGCCAGAATGGGCTCCCGCCACCTTTGCCGATTTCTGGTGGTTTCAGAATCCCGATGCGAACGGCGTACCATTCGGCAATCTTCATGCGATTGGTGAAGTTGAGCTTAACTTCCAAATCGATAAGACGGGCAATCAGCAGCTTTGGGTTCATGCCCTTAACCGCGCCAAGGGGAGCGGCCGCACGGCGTATGTTCCGGAGGGCGGATTGTCGGATGTGGCACAGTTGCAGGCGAAGTGGGGCGCGAAAGCGAAAGCCCTTTTCGCCGCGCAGCCGAAGAAGGTAGGAGCCGCGCCGCAAGCCGCCGCCACGGCGCCGCGCACGGCTGCCGCACCGTCGACACCTTCTGCCGCTCCAGCGCGTCCTACGGCCGTTCCTGCGCGCCCTCAGTCGATTGCGGCAGATGCTCCGAAGCCGTGGGCGAGTTTCCCGCAGACCTCTGATGGTGCTTTCGCGTATTACTGTTCGCTTTTGGGTGAGCCGTATAAGAGCGAGAAGCACGACGAAACGTGGTTTGCGACTTACGACAGCGTCGCGAACGCGAAAGACCCGGACGAGCTTACGCCACCGGACGTGCAGGCACTTTTCAAGGCTGTGAGCACGGTGGATATGCCGTTTTGATTAGCGGGAAAGCGTGAAAGCGGTTAGTCGTTAGTGATTAGCCGCTTTCCTGCTGCGAAAGGCGAAAACGATGAAAACGGAAACGGTAAAAAAGATTATCACCGGAAAGGTGACGCTGCCGAAAGTGCATATCGGCTTTGTGCCGGGGGAGAAATTCAAGACCCTGGAAGAAGTCGACGCGGCAATTGAAGAAGAACTTAGGAGGGATGATTAAATGAATATTTTAAAACTCAAAATTGAGGAACTTAACACGCGGGACTTGCAGACACGCGCCGCGCTCAATGAGGACACGGTTTCGGATTATGCCGAAGCGATGGAGCGGGGCGACAAGTTCCCGGCGGTCACGGTATTTACCGACGGCGCGGAGTATTACCTCGCAGACGGCTTCCACCGTGTCGAAGCCTTGCGCCGGATCGGCAAGAAGGCGGTAATGGCGGAATTGCAGGACGGCGATTATAAAGCCGCCCTTCTCTACGCGCTCAAGGCCAATTCTACGCACGGCTTACGCC
>JAZRAG010000100.1:0-29309 GCA_045634445.1 Candidatus Spyradenecus sp.
CTGGGCTGCCAGCGGCCGCTTCCCCGAATTCACCACCCCTGATGCCTCTTACCACGGCCTCGTCTACACCGAAGCCTTTGGCAAGGCCGCCTACATCGTCAAGGCCCGCGTTCAGCTCATGCGCGACATCGGCGCACAGGCCGCTCCTATGAACGCCTTCCTCCTCGGCGTCGGCATCGAAACCCTTCCGCTCCGCATGGAACGCCACAGCACGAATGCCCAGGCCGTTGCCGAATGGCTCGCCAATAATCCCAAGGTGGAATGGGTGCGTTACCCTGGTCTCAAGGGCGATAAGTACTACAACCTCGCCCAGAAGTACATGCCTAAGGGCTGCTCCGGCGTTATCGCTTTCGGCGTAAAGGGTACCCGTGCCGATGCACAGAAGCTCATGGATAGCCTCAAGCTCGCCGCCATCGTGGTGCACGTGGCCGACGCACGTACCTGCGTTCTCCACCCTGCTAGCATGACTCACCGTCAGCTCTCCGATGAACAGCTCGTCATGGCCGGTATCTCCCCCACCATGATTCGCTTCTCCGTCGGCATTGAACACATCGACGACATCATCGCCGACCTTGAACAAGCCTTCGCGCAAATCTGAGGCCATCCGTGAAAACCACGACCCTAAGCCTGCTAACGCTCTCCCTCTGCGCGGCACTCCTCTGCGGATGTGCCGCCGGACCGAGCCTACGCGCCGTTGACACCGAAGATGCCAAAATCGTCATCACCGAACGTGGCGACATCCTCGTCCACGGTGAAGTCGTTCCTCTTCGCGAACTCCATACTGTCATCGAGAAATCGTCCACCGAGCCCGATGAACTCATCATCGTTCAGCTCCAAGCCGATCCCTCCGCCCCAGGTATGCAGCAACTCATGCGCGCCGTCTCCCGCGAAATGACCTTCGCCAAACACTACAAGTATTCTTTCTCTACGCCTCTCAAGGCTTACACTCAAACCTTCGACAAACACACCGGCACCACCGAAGTCCACGTCGCAGGCCGCGAAGTCCACCGCCTTGAATCCATCGCAGATAAAGAAGCTGAAGTCCAACGCATGAAGGCCGACGCAGAAGCTTACGAAAGTGGCAACTACGTCTCTGAAGCCGCCGAACAAAAACCTGTCGCCGTCTTCAAAGGACGCTCCGAAGAAAGCAAAAAGCAGCAAGACGAACAAGACCGCCTCCGCAAACAATGGAAAAACCGTCAAAACCGCTCTTACCGCTAATGCTTATCATGCATGCGCATTAATAAAAGGAAGGTTTCCCGCCTTCCTTTTATTTTTTATAGAGGAGTAGGGGCCAGTGGGCGCAGACCGTTAACGAAAAACGAATAACCAAAAACGAAAACAGTGGCGCCAGTCGCTTCCCACTTTCCGCGCATCCCCCCCCCCCCCCCTTCTCTTATCCGCTGATTTCTTTTGGCCACACATTAAACTTTTTTAAAAAAAGATTGCACACACCTTTACAACTATGGTATTGTGTTGGTGTTGTGATGTGCCTTCCAAAGAAGCGCCACATCAGAGTAACAGGGCTCAAAACCCTGTAATTAAAGGATTTAACGACTTTTAATGAGGCAAACGCAATGAACTTCAAAACGATTCTTGCATGCGCAGCTCTCTTAATCGGTATCGGCACCGCCACCGCAGCAGTCGAATCTGATATCGTCGGCTACCAGACCGTCACCTTGACGAAAAAGTGGAATCTTTTGGCTGTCCAGTTTGGTGAATTGGGCGTGAATGAAGATGCTGTCGCCGTAAATTCTGTTTTCTGCAACGTTGAAGGCCTTGCAGATAAGGATCAGCTTCAGATTCCTGAAGGTAAGTCATATACGATTGTTGAGTGGAACGCTACAACAAAGAAGTGGTGCGCATATGGTAATCCTAATGCGGAGTCTGATGCAGTGGTGACTCGTGGCCGTGGCGTTTGGCTTCAGGCAACTGGTGCGTCCGATGCAAACCCCGTAGTTCTTACGGTTTCTGGTGCGATTGCTCTCAATCGAGATGCGGACGACTTCTCTACAGGTTATACGATTGTTTGCCCTCCTGCGCCGTTAGCAGGTACAAGCATCAACACCCCCGCTATGGTTTGGGATGGTCTTGCTGACAAGGATCAGTTGCAGGTTCCAGAAGGTAGCTCGTATAACATTGCCGAATGGAATGCTACAACAAAGAAGTGGTGTGCATACGGAAATGCAAATCTTGAGTCGACTCTTACCTTCCCTGAAGGTGCAGCTTGTTGGCTTATGACTAAGTCTGCAAATGCTTCTATGACGTTCTCGGTGAAGTAATTTTACTATTAAAGGAATAACGATGAAAAAGACAATTCTCTTCACATTAATGATTGCTATCGCTTCTGCAGTTCAGGCTGCAGCAGTTGACTGGTCGGTTTATTTGACAGGTGACCGTGCGACGAGCTATGCAGGTAGCTCTATTTACTCGTATGCGTTGACGAGTTTGGTGGATTCTTCTGTGACTGTGAATAGCATCATTGATTCTTGGGCTGCAGACAATACGTATGCTCCTCGTGGTGATGGTATTTGGACTGCACAAGACGTTCGTACTTTGCAGGATGCTGCAATTACGACGGGTTCCATTGCAGAAATGGACTTGGTTGCTGGTCGTAATCCTGAATACGTGGATTACCTTGTGGTGATTTTACAGAAGGATGATGGCAGCTACATGTGGTCTGCTTTTGATGGTGCAAGCGATCCTGATGTGTATATCACCACCCGTGGTGATACTGAACCTATGAACTCGGACAATATTGTTGTGTTTAACGACAACTCTGTTTGGACTGAAGTTGCAGGTTCGAATCCTGGTGGTGGTGAAGACCCCAATGTTCCTGAACCGACCGCATTGGCTCTCTTGGCCCTTGGCGTGGCAGGTCTCGCATTGAAGCGTAAGGTTGCCTAAGTTCTAAAAAGAACATTATGAAGAATGAGCGCATCATACGATGCGCTCATTTGTTTTATACCTCTTATCTTTTTAAAATAGATCCAGAAACCGCGTTTTACGGTTAAGGAAATAAAGCGGGAAAACACCCTTAAAAATGCCCATTTTGAAAACAGGTTGTTTTCAACTTCAAAACAGGTTGTTTTGAAATTGAAAAGAGGTTGTTTTGATCTTCAAAAAGGCTTGTTTTGTTTTTAGGGTCTTAAGGGGGTGGGGTGTCCCCGTCGTTTGAAAAAAGTGGATGCTGTTGAGTTATCGTTGGAGCATCTCAATCATCTGCTCAATGCGTTCATTCATCAGTAGACACCCTTTGCGCGTGACTTCAAAAGGAGGGAAGGCTCGCGCTTCAAATGAGCTTAGGATGAGCTGGCGTCTCGTTGCGATCCATTGAGAATCTTCCACAGAAGGATCGTATTGATTGGGTAATCCATAAGGTACAGTTTTAATCCACTGAGACTGTGGGAGGGCCTTTAATCGTCGCTCAAATTCTCGCTCACCAGGTGAAATAAAGCCGCACACAGGCGTCCATCCTTCCTGGGCGAGCGCGAGGTATGTCTGGATCTCTGTTTCTAAGGCATTAAGAGGCTTCTTTCGTGTAAGCCGTACAAGATAGAGAAAGGGAGAAGCGAGCAGGGTAATGTCGCCAACAGCACTCCATGTTAGAGTAGGGGCAAGAATAGGATGCTTGATAGGGGATATCGCCTTAAAGAGGTCTGGGTGGTCATGTTTCCAAAAGTAGCGCGTTGGATTCATCTTGATGTAGCGGCGAATCATTGACAATTGTCGTGCATCAAAGGAGATGTTAACCCAAAAATCTTCTTTCCATGGGATAATATTGGTGTATTGTTGAAAACGCTTGATAAATACGACTGGATTAAAGCGATATTCCACTTCTGAATTGACGATTAATAAGAGGTGGACGTGATCAGGCATAATCACAAAGTCAGAGGCCGTTAAATGAGCGTCCTGTGTATGTAATTTTTGCCATGTTTCTACGATGCGTTCGCCTAATGCAGTTAATATAGGCCTTTTTTCACCACGCACCAAGTGAGACAAAATCGGACGTCTCCCCTCTACGACAAGCGTAAAAAAGAAGAATCGTCGTCCAGTATGAATTAATGGGAATCGCATCCCTTTTAGTATAGCACAGTTCAGATGGATGAGGGAGTGTATCCTAAACGAATCAAACGACGGGGGACACCCCCGAACCCCCATCCCTCGCACGAAGCGTAGTAAGCGCTGTTTCTCGGGTGTAAGGATGGGCCTGGTGAGCGCCACTCATGTGTGGTGCTGGATATGCGATAGCGTGATGTATGAGGGCTAGATGCCATCGAGCATCTAACTGAGCGTGGGCGTAGTAAGCGCTATTTCTCGGGTGTAAGGATGGGCCTGGTGAGCACCACTCATGAGTGGTGCGTGATAGACGATAGCGTGATGTACGGGGTTCGGGGTGTCCCCGTCGTTTGAAATTCTCGCGTGCTGATGCACTTTCTTCTCACTACATCAAGAGGGCTTTGTTTGCCTGGTTAGTCTTGTGTGCGGTTAGTTCTCTTCGGCGCGTCGGAATTCGACCTTACGCAGGATGCGGAATTGGAGGTAGGTGAAGCCCACGAGGGCGGTGCCTAAAAACCAGGCCATGGCGGTGGCTGAGCCCATACGGAGGTTGTTGTAGGCTTCCTTCCAGATAGCGAGCGAAAGCACGTCTGTAGCGTCACCAGGGCCGCCGAAGGTGAGGAGGAAGATGCTGCCGATGCTTTGGAAGGCGGCAATAAAGGCGCCTACGAAGTTGATCACCATAAGGGGCATAATTTGGGGCAGGAGGACGTGTCTAAAGCGTCCCCAGTAACCTGCGCCATCAATGGCGGCAGCTTCGGTGTAGTCTGCAGGAAGGGCTTGTAACGCAGCGATGTAGATCAAAGAGGCCATGCCTGCACCAGCCCAGACGCCTGGCAGTACGCAGCAGACCATAGCCCAGGCGGGGTCTTGGAGCCATGTTTGATGGGGAAGGCCGAAGAAGGCGAGGATTTGGTTGAGCATGCCTTTTTCGGTGGGATCGTACATCAATTGCCACAAGAGGGTAATGACGAGGGTGGAGGTGAGATGCGGCAAGAAGTAGAGCGTGCGGAAGAAGACTTTGCCGCGTGGGATTTCAGAGAGAAGAATCGCAAGAATTACAGGGGTAAAGAAGCCCAGTGCCAACGTCAGGAAGACGTACTTGAGGGTACGGCCTGCACTGCACCAAAAGCCCCAGTCGCTGGCTACGAGAATGAAGTTGTCAAAGCCGACCCACGGGCTTTCGCCGACGATATGGTAGTCTCTAAAGGCCATGAGCACACCGCGTAGAAGTGGATAGTAGCTCCAGAGCGTAATGCTAATAAGCGCAGGGGCTAACATCAGGCAGGCGATGGTTACGGGTGAAGAGCGCCACGTGGATTTGGCCTTGGGCGTGTCTTCTGTCAGGACCACGCAGGTGGCGCGTTGTGACCGTAACCGCCATACTTTGATAACCAATAAGGTCAATAGCGCGATACATAACACTGCGGTAATCAACCACGCGATAGGGCGGCCTTTCGCGATTTCTTCATCGGCCACGCGGAACATCAACCCGCGGTTGGCATCGGCATTAATGCGTACGAGCGCAGCTTCCACATCTAAGTGGCGTCCTGCTTCAGAGAGTAAGATGCCGAGTAGACGACGTTGGATCAAATCGCTGACACCTTGCCAAAAGCCCACAAAGGGTTCGGTGCGTGCGACGATTTTACCAGCGTCAAGATCGGCGTAGAGTTGGCGAATTGCAGGCGGGATTTCATCAAGGTAAGCCTCTAAACCGAGGCGTTTGAGATCCGCAGGATGGCACCATCTTGCGTTGCCTTCAAGGACCTGCTCCTTAATGCGTTCGTCATTTAGGGTAGGAGAGGCGAGACGTTCAAGACAGGCAAAGATGAGGTCTTGTTCAGCTTGTGGGCGACGCGAGACACCTTCGCTGATACCCCAGAAGTGACGATGGGCCTGGAAGACACGCGGCAAATCTGCGGTTTGCGCAGGGAAGGGCATCATACCAATGAGGTCTGGATCAAGACCGCCTGTGCCAGTGATTCGTTCGAGAGCTTCTGTGCCAGCAAACATCGCAACCACTTCACCGCGAATGAAGAGTTCGGGGTCGTTATTGAGCGGCAACTTGCGCACAACGCCTTCCTGAATCTCTGTTTCAGAGAAGGTGATTGTACGGCCGTTAAAGGTGACTTCGCCCTTTTGAAGGTCAGCTGTGGTAAGGGAAAGCGGTGTGCCTGTTTCAGGATCGCGAATCCAAGGTTCCCAAATGAGGCGTTGTAAAAAGCGCGCGGCAGCGATGGCTTCTGCGGAATCAAAGTTGGCACGCCATGTGACTGGGTGGTCATGGAGATGTTCGCCATCGGGTGTGATGCATTCCACATCTTCCATTGCAAAGGTAAACGGCGTACCACGAAGGCTCGAAATGCGCGTTTGCAAAACCGGAGAGCCGCCCGCACTCTGCATCCAAGGCAACCAATTCCACGGCGCTTCACAGACGCCAAAGGCGCGTTGGCCACGCGAGGTGGTGCCGTGCGCAGCGGTAAGACGTCGGCACCAAGTGAGGAATTCGTCCCATGTGTAGGGCGTGACTTCGGGATTAAGTCCCGCTTCGCGTACAAGGTCCTTACGATAGATGATGCCGTAATAGGCGGCAGAGGCGGCGGGAAGGCCGTAAAGATGTCCATTCGCGGTGGCGACTTGGTGCCACAATTGTGGTACACGCGCCCAACCCTCCCATTCGGTGCCCGCTTTACCCAGCCAATCGTCCAATGGCATCAAGAAGCCATTGGCGATGTCATTCTGGATAATGTGAAACCAACATTGGTAAATGTCTGGCGCACTACCGCCTGCCATTGCCAACAAAAGCGGAGAACGTCCACCTGCGCCAGGTAACCACAATCCGCCCCATTTGACTGGGCGCAATTCGGGATGTTCGGCAGAAAGTGCAAGGACCTGTCGCGTAACCGCGCTCTCGGGTTGGTCAGGGTCAAACCCGCCCATGAACGAAACTTCAACCGTCTCTGCGAAGAGCGGTAAGAACAACGCGGTAAACGTCGCAGCCAAAACTCCTTTGAGCGGCCGCAGTAAACGTGTAATTAAGGAAGAAACGATGCGACAGGACACAAGCGTAACGAGGGTAAAGGGGTTGGGAGATAATGACAATCGCGCCCCACGATAGAGAAGGGCGCGATTGTTTGAAGTTCGCTTAGAGACCGCGCGAGCGCAGTTCTTGGCTGAGTTGCATCTTGAAAGACTGCATATCGCCTTCTGGCGGCGTGTAACCCGGTAATTCAGGCTCGAAGCCAAAGCGGCCCATTTGGTCAAAGTACCAACGCGCCTTATTGCCATCGGAGAAGACCACGCTACCTGAAACAATCGCGCCAGGGATGACTTGTAACGTATCCACAGAGACCGTAACTGTGCCAGGCGCTTGAGGTGCAGGTGCCGCGCCCGGCTTGGGCGGCAGCTTCGCCTTTGTAACGTCATCTGCAGCGACCTGAACTTCCTTATCCTTCAACGTTGCACCGAGGTTCATCACCAACATACGCACATCAAAGAAGGTGGGATGTAATCCAAACTCTGCACGGATATTCTTCTGCACATCGCTCAGCGAGGCGCCCTCTGCCACCCATTGGCGGACGAGGGCTTCTTGTTCTGCAGTGAGGTTCATTATTCGTCATCCTCCTCAGCGCCCAAAGCATCACGTTCTGCGAGATTAGACTCCATAATGTCCTTGAGCAACGCGCGATGCATAATCTGCTGTTCTTCGATTTCAGCTTCCAATTCCTTGCGCGTTTCTTCAGGCAAATCTTCGTATTCGTCTTCAAGGTATTCGCGCTTGCGACGGATAGAATCCTTCAGCATCTCTTCGACCTTCATGTCGTGCTTACGCTGTGCCTTCGAACGCTTTTCCTGAATCTTGATCTGCTTCTTTTCGTATTCCCACTTGTTTTCGTCGCGGCGGAGCATTTCCTTTTCGTCGGTGATGTCTGCGATATCAGACTTCGACCAACCCTTATTCCAAACGCCTGCGGCATCAAGGTAATCCTTACGACGGCGCGCTTCCTTTTCAGCTTCTTCAGAGGTGTAGAAGACGTAAGGCGTGAGGAAGACGAGCAATTCGTCGCGATTGTCCTTGTATTCGGTGTAACCGAAGAGATACTTACCCACCAAGGGGATCTTACGTAAAATCGGAATGCCGCCTTCTGCTTCAGTCTTGGTCTGCATCACAAGGCCGCCGATAACAACGGTTTGACCATCCTTGACGGCGACGCTACCAGAGATCTTACGCGTCGTTGGCACGGGCCAAGCGCCGCCTGCACCCGAAGAGGTGTCGCCAGGCACAACCTGCGTCTTCGAAGCATCCTGGAACTTTTCTTCAAAGTCCAAGACCACCGTACCATCGGGATTGATACGCGGCGTCACGGTAATGTGCAAGCCGATTTCTTCCTGCTTAATGTCAGGCTGATAGTCAGAGCTACCGCTGCCGTAAGAAGAACCCATGTACTTCATACCGTTGTAGAGGTAAGCCAATTCGGTGGATTCAATCGTGGCTTCCTTGTTGTCCTGCGTCATCAAGATCGGCGAGGTTAAAATCTGCGCACGATTGTCATTGGCGGTAGCCGAAACGAGGAGGTCAAGGCCAATCTTACCAATGGTCGCGTAATACGAAGCGCCACCGCTGGCAGCCGGAATCAATGTGGTCGCCAAGTCGGTAACCGCCTTGGTCGCGTCGCCAGTAGAACCTGTGGAAGAACCAGAAGAAGAGGCGGAGCCACTATTGCCAGGATAAGCGATGTTGTAACCACTCACAGGGCCTGCACCAGGAGCAACACCATTCGGGATGCCGCCGCCTGTGAGGACTTGGTTACCGTGAATCTGCTTAATCCATTGGACACCCGTTGCGAAACCTTCACCCAAGGAAACGTTAAGCACCACGGTTTCAATGAGCACCTGTGCCACAGGAATATCCATTTCGGTGACGATTTCCTTAATGGCTGCCAAATCACCAGGAGAAGCCATCACCATCACTGCATTGATGCGGCTATCAGCGAGAATCTTGATGTTTTCCTTACGGAGTTCGCCAATCTTACTCTTGCTTGAAGAAGAGAGATTGACCTGCGGTGTGGAAGCAGGAGATTCGTTGCTCTGATTGGTGAGGTTACTCTTGTTGGTCTGAGCGGTATTGCGCTTTTCAGCGTCTTCCTTTTTGGTAGAAGTGGAGTCAATCAATTCGTTGAGCAAGTCCGCGACACCCTTGTTCGAGTCCTTGGTTTCAGCCTGAGCGTACTTCAAACGGATGATTTCCACCGCGATTTCAGGCGCAGTTTCAATATCAAGCACCTTGATGATACGTTCAAAGAAGGCCATGTTCGAAGGACGCGTCACGATGATGAGCTGATTCGAACGTGCATCAGCCATGATCTGCACCTTGCCACGAATCATACCGCGGTCTGCATCATTCACGAGGGCATCTGCCACAGAAGAGGTTGGCTCAACGGTTGTTTCAGGACGTGTGACGCCCGGCAACTGACGTTGGATCGAAACACCACGCTGCATGCCACCGCTAACAGAGTTGCCCACGCGCGGAGCGGCGGTGGACTTCTTGTTCTTTTCTTCCTGTTCACGAGAGGCTTCTACGAATTCTTCAAGCGCCTTCTTGACGTCTTCAGCCTTCGCATGGCGAATAGGATAGACCTGCACTTCTTCAAGCACGGGCAAGGGCCTATCAATGAAAGCTAAGATTTCAATCATGCGATTGACGTTCTCCTGCGTATCGGTAACGAGGAGGGAGTTGGTGCGTTCCAAGTATTGGATCTGACCATCAGGACGCTTAAAGCCTTCGATGACCTTCTGCGCTTCTTCTGCAGAGATGTTCTTCGGCGTTAAAATCTGACGCACGATGCGGCCTTCTTCAGGATGACGGCCTGAGGGCGGGATTTCCAAGAAGGTTTCGATACCTTGCTGGCCGATGCTCTTGAACGGCACCACCAAGACGAAACGTTCGCCTACAGGAATCAAACCGATACCATTGAGCTGAAGTTGCTGTTCAATGGCCTGGATGTATTCTTCGTCAGTCCAGTTTTCTTCATCGGTAGAGCGCAAGCTCATCGTCACCTTTGGCACATCAGGCGAAGTCAAAAGTGTACGATGGGTCACCTGCGAATAAATCTGCAAGAAGAGTTCTGCAGGGGCATTGTCAAACTTCAACTTCGGACGGCCGCCTTTACCACGTTCTGCCTTTGCGAGCTGCTGAGCGACTTCGGTCGTGGAAGTGGCAGCGGCAGGACTTGCGGCGGTAGCATTATTCTGCGTAGTGGTACGCGCGTTTGTGGTGGTGTTTGTACGGCGAATCGCAGGTGTACGCGTGGTACGCGTCTGCGCTTCAAGCATTGGGGCCATGGCGACGGTCGCGCCAAGAATGAGAAGGGCCGGTAGGTTACGCATTGTTTTAATACTCCATTAAATCAATTAAAAGGGTGGGTTATTCTGCGGCTTGACGCATATAAGCGCAGTTGAGCGTGAAGGTACCTTGCAAGATGCCAGCCTTCTTGGCGCTCGTTTTGATGGTAAGTGCGCGAATATCCATCATTGCGTCTTGACGGGTTTCAAGGTCATACAAGAACCAAACGAGAGAGTCCAAGCGACCTTCCCAATCACGGCATTCAAGCGTGAGTTCCGTCACATCACCCAAGTTTTCTTCGCCACCAATGGCACGTTGAGCGATATTCACGTTATTGGCGCGAGCCGAATTGTCCATGATGGGCAACCAATGGGTGTCCACAGACTTGCCTGCAGGGAAGATGGGCATATGATTGCGCAATTCTTCATAGCGCGCTTCAATTTCAGGACGGAGGGCAATTACCGCGCGTTCGCGTTGTAAACGCATTTCCTGACGTTGCCACTCGCTCTTCTTTGCCGTCCACTCTTTCTTCGCCTTGGGATACCAAATCCCTAAGATGCCAATCGCAACGACGAAGACGAAAAGCACGAGTAAGTTGCGGTCTTTAGCAGAGAGATTACTCATTGTTCATCCTCCGATTCTGTAACGAAGAGGATATCGATATCAAAACGCTGTTGACGCGTCTTGGCATCCTGCGCCAAACGGTTGATGCGCACTTCCTTAATGCGTTCATCCTTTTGGACGCTTTCCTTGAAAGCATAAACACCCGAGGTGTCGCCGCACTGGCCTGTTAAACGCAAAGACTGCTTCTGACGATAGGTCGCAGAGAGGAAGGTCATGTCAGCTGCTTTGGCTGCACACACGAGGCGCAACATCTCCAACGCCGAAAAACGGCGGTCTTGATAACGTAAGATGAGCCCTACGCGTTCTTGTAAGTCCACTACATCATTGTAGGCCGTGCGATGGGCTTGGATGCGAAGCGCGGTGTCTTTGGCACGTTGCGCATAGTATTTGGGCAACAAGAAGAGCGCGAGCGCAGCGGCAGACCAAATTAATCCAAAGAAGACGCCGACAACAATCGTTGTGTGGCGCATACGATTTGCGCGTGCTTCATCTCGCCAAATCTGTGGCGTAAGGTCAAAGGTCTTCTTTGCGTCTGTGCGACGGCGAAGGGCTTGCTGCAAAAGGTGCTCGGCTTCGTCATCCGTAAGCAAGACTTCGCGCGGCGCGGTAACCGTAAAATCAGCCAAGACGTTGGCGACATTGGGTGTGGTGGTGTAACACACGCCTGTTAGGGGCGAATCATCTAAGAGATTTTCAAGCGCAGCTTGTGTTAGCAAACGCATCGCTTCGCGCGTGATTTCGGCATCGAGTACCGTGGGTGCAAGGCCGCGTAATGCCACCGCGCGTCCGTGTGCAAAAAGCACAAGCAAGGTTTCACGTGCTGTACGTAAAAGGGCTAAGGTCTGCCCTTCGCGGAGCGCAGGGTCGCGTTCAGGTAAAGCCTGAAGCCAACATAAGGGCGTGGCTTCTAAGCGCACGGTTGCGAGTTGGCCGCGATCGCGTAAGGCGTCGTGCCACGTTACGGAGAGTGCGTCATTGGAAGCGACCGCCAAGTACACAGTGATTACGCCATTATGTTTGCCAACGACTTCCCACGCAGCGGTGGTATCATCTTCGTCAAACGGCGAGAGTGTTTCAGCCTGTAGGCTAAGCGCTTCGTCTAAAGCAGACGCAGTTTCTTCAGGCAAGTGCAAAAGCGTGCACACGGTATCATGTGCGGGCACTGCCGGAAGGCTGTCTGAAAGCGTTGATGTTTTCTTTTTCGCCATAGAATGTGTTTCACGTTATGGAAGGACTCGCATTAAGTCTCTTCCTGCCATCTAAGAATCACAAGGTTGTTGTTTGAACCAGAAGAGGTGCCAGACTTTGAGTCCTTTGAACCCTTTTGTACGACAGCAGAGGCCTTTCGGCGAACGCGTCCTACACGTCCTTCCAGCTCTAACTTATAGACACTGCAGTCTACGGTTAAATAGGTGTTGGCGTCTTCTTGGCTAATCCCAGGAATACGCGCGAGGAAATCAGAGATGTCTGCGAAGTGGTAGTCTTCTACTGCTGGCGCACCTAAGCTGGAGCCTGTGGTGCCGCGCGATTGTTGGCGCACCTTTGCCGAAGCATCAGGGCTATCAGCGTTTAAGCCTTCGCGTTCTTCAAGAATGGTGTCTACGATGAGTCCGTCAGCATCTTCTAAACACGGCACGGTGAGCAATACATCACGCGGTGCTGCATTTACATTGATCTTACCCGTGCCATAGAGCGAAAAGAGATGCTCAATGCCCATTACGGTAATTTGGCGATCTTCCGAGTCTTCGGGATTCCAAACGCCGCCCTTGAGAATTACGCCACCATTACGATTGAAGCCCTTGATGTAGGCGAGTTCTCCAACGGTATCCAAAGGCCCATTCTTGCAAGTGTAGGGAGGGTTGAGGGTTTCGTAGTAATCCGATTCTGCGCCATCGGCGGAGACGGTAATGCTGTCGTCATCCACCCAATCGTAGAACGAGTCTACCAATTCACTCTGGTCAGCTTCTGGCACACCCGCGATGGTGAGAATACGACTCCAAATGAGGTCTGCATTATCACCGTAACCTGCGCGTGCGAGCTTATTGAGATTCCAACGTGCCGGTTCGGGTTCAATTGTGACGAAAATCTCGGCATCCACTTCTGCGTCTGCCACTAAAACATCGGCGGTTTCAAATTGGAGTTTGCCCTCTTCATCGCGAAGGAGACGTTGGGAAACTTCCACACGCTGTCCACGCTTCAAGCGAATCGCAGGCTCAATCCAACGATCCTTCATGACCTCTTCTTCGGTTTCTTCGCCAGAGACCTTTTCTTGGCGTTCCATAAGCATTTCTGCTAAGACGAGACCTGATTCCAAGAGGGCTGTCGCTTGGTGACGATTACGCACATAGACTGCGGCTTTGCTTTCCATATAAGCGTCGAGAGAAAACGAACACGCAAGCAAACTCAACACCGCTAACGTCCAAATGACGGCGATGAGTGCAAAGCCTTGTTTTCCAAATTGTGTAAGTTTCTGTTTCACAACTACAAATAGCATACCAAATCTCGCGCCCTCACGCGCGGGTTTCTTTATTAATGTATAAAATAAAACAGAAAAATGCACCCTTAATGGGCGATTGGCACAAATCGATCAGGCCGTTTTGCGCGTCTTAAGATGCGATCTGCGTAGGCATTACGATAGGTGCGTCCATCGTGAAGACGGTCATTGCGTCCATTGTAACGCTTAAGGGCTGTTCGCCAAGAGTCAAAGTAGACGTTTGAACGATGCGCGATAGGCTTACCAGAAGAGCCAAAGCCTTTGCGCACTAAGTACTGAATGCCGGCGCGAAGATTGGCTTCAAGCGAGCCCTCATTACGCTCTTTGGGGCGTGTGAGGCCGAGGTCAGCTTTGGAGTCGTCCCAGTCGCCAGGCACATTGACTTGAAGCGGGTCAATTTCCCATGCTTCACGCGAACGTTTTCCATTGCCGCCCGTTTCTTCCAACATCATCGCTTTGATGAGCGCGGGTTTGAGTTCGGGGATTTCAATCTTGGCATCGGCTTCAGCGCCAGCCCAAGCTGCGCGATTTGCATTAAACTCGGTAACGAGCTTGAGAATGAGCGCGTCATGTTTCTGATAGCGATCGTCTTCAAACCCTGAGAAAATCGGCACGGAAAGCACTTTTGCCTGCGGTTTTGCGATGGGTTGTGCGCGCTCGGCTTTACCGAATGCAGAACGTGCGAGCAGTTCGCGATATTGCGCTTCAAAACGGCTAATCAATTCGGCGTCTTCAATGTCGGTAAAACGTTCGTCAAGCATGAGACGCCCATAACGGTCAAAGCGATAACTGCGCCCTTGCCAAGTGAGTTCGAAACGCGCTTTCCCTTGCATTTCAATCTCTTCTTCTTCACGCACAATCGCCATCCATTGTTGGTGAGCACGCTGACGTAAATTGACGCGAAGGGAGAGCTCATCCATACGCAATAAAAGGTCGCAAAAACCTGGTAATGCTTCGGGCTTTAAGGTGACGATTTGCTGGTCTGGGAGATTGAGCTGTTGCGCCCAATCGCTCTCTAAAACAGGACGCAGCGTGACGCTTTCTTTTGCGCTAAGAAACGGCGTGGCCATGAGGCAAAAAGCCCCTGTTAGCAACTTGAAAAATGGCCACGGACGCTGTTTCATTTTCGCGATCCTACGAATAAAAAGGGCTCGTACGTAAGGGTGACTTCGCCACGTTCATTTGAGAAAAGACGTTGATAATCGGTGACGAATTTGGCGAGTTGACGACGCGTCCAGAGTTGCTCTCGTCCAGCGCCTGTCGCGGTCACGCCCGTCTCCTTGAGATGACGCAAAACTTCCCACCCAGATTCAAATTGCATTGCGCAAACGAGCGGTTCACTTTCTAAGAGTGTGAAATCCTCAGAAAAGGCTTCAGTAAAGGCGTTAAAGTCGGGATAGTTGAGTCCATAACCCGTGAGTTCGCGCACCTCTTTTAGCGTTTGTGGGCCAAACCCTGAAACGGCTAAAATCCCGTCTTTGGGCATTACGGCTGCACACCGCTTTGCAAACGCACGTAAATCGTCAAACCATTGCACGGCAGAGGAGGAGACAATTACGTCAAATTGTCCAGGCCAGGCCAAGGTCTGCGCATCGCCAGGAAGAAAGGTGGTGCGTGGTACATTGGTGAAGCAAATCTCCATCTCTGGGCAGATGTCATTGAGCACCATTTCAGAAGGCGCAAAGCGCGCAATCATTTGGCGCGTAAGCAACCCTGTGCCACAGCCAATTTCAAGGACGCGTGGCGCTAAAATGTGCAGATGGCGGCCAAGGAGGTTAACTAAGGCCTCCGCGGCGGTGCGCTGCGCCGTGGCTTGTGTTTCGTACGTGCTAACTGCGCGCGCAAAACGGTTGATAATCGCGCTGGCACCAATCAAATGGAGGCTCCTTTCAGCAGGGCTTCAAAGAGTGCTGGATTCCAATGTGCGCCTTCGGTTTCAATCAGCTCAGGGAAGGCTGCTTTCTGCGCTTCAATGGGGAAGATGCGGTCGCTTGTGCACCCAATTGCGCGGGTCCACGGGAAGGGCTTCTCAGGTCGCGAACGAATCGCTTCGCCAAGTGCGGCAAGTTCTGTACCGAGGTCTTCAGTGGTACGCTGGGGAGCAACGGCTAAAAAGGCGTTTAAAGCACTTACGCCACCACACATGCGTTTGCGAAAACGTGCGAGTCCGCTTTCAGAATAAGTGGCGAGTGTGCCATCAAAAATGGCGGGCGGAATGCCACGTGTTTCGTCAATGGGCCAAGGGGTGCCATTGATGGCTGTGGCGGAGATAAGTCGTTCTGTTGGAAGGGTTTGCGTGGCGGCCCAAACGCCCATACTCCAAGCGATGAGTTCAATAGGGCGATCATCTAAGGGGAGGGGTGTGGAGAGGTCGGTGTAGTCCCAAACGATGAGGGTGTCGCGTTCTCCCATCGCCTGTTGAAAGACGTGTGCGTCCATTCCCCAGCCCGTATAAAAGACACAGAGCGTTTCAGTACGTTTTCCAGAAAAATATTGCCACTTCATGAGCGGTAGTTTAACAAAAAAAAGGTGCGTTGTGTAGCGTTATTCCGCGCGCGAAGGTATCTTTTTAGGGATTTATACCATGTTTTAAGGATTTGTGAGGTGTTTTAGTGAATGGGGAGAAGGCGTGTTATGAGTTTGGAAGAAGAATAAAAAAAGAGCCCCGACGAATCGGAGCTCTTTTTGTTTGCGTCTTGTAACGCGAATCGCTTACTTAGCAGCGACGACGCGGCACATTTCGACGACCTTGTTGGAGTAACCCCATTCATTGTCGTACCATGCGCAGACCTTGACGAAGGTAGGATCGAGCTGGATGCCAGCCTTTTCGTCGAAGGTGGAGGTGCAAACTTCGCCACGGAAGTCAGTGGAAACCACTGCGTCAGCGGTGTAGCCGAGCACGCCCTTGAGTTCGCCTTCTGCAGCTTCCTTCATAGCGGCGCAGATTTCTGCGTAGGTAGCTTCCTTGGCCAATTCGCAGGTCAAGTCAACGAAGGACACGTCGGAGGTAGGAACGCGGACGGACATACCGGTGAGCTTGCCCTTGAGTTCAGGAAGCACCACGCCCACTGCCTTAGCAGCACCCGTGGAGGAGGGGATCATGTTTTCGAGGATACCACGACCACCGCGCCAGTCCTTCTTGGAGGGGCCGTCAACGGTCTTCTGGGTAGCGGTAGCAGCGTGAATGGTGGTCATGAGACCGCGCTTCAAACCGAACTTGTCGTTGATGACCTTGGCGATAGGAGCCAAGCAGTTGGTGGTGCAGGAAGCGTTGGAGGTGATGTCCTGGCCAGCGTAGGTGGTGTGGTTCACGCCGTACACGAACATGGGGGTTGCGTCCTTGGAAGGAGCGGACATAACAACCTTCTTAGCACCTGCTTCGATGTGCTTGCGAGCAGAAGCGTCATCGAGGAAGAGGCCGGTGGGTTCGACGACGATTTCAGCGCCGACTTCGTCCCACTTGAGCTGAGCAGGATCCTTTTCAGCGGTGAGGCGGATCTTCTTGCCGTCGACGATGAGGGTGTTACCATCGATGGAGATGTCGTGGTTGAAACGGCCATGGACCGAGTCATACTTCAACATGTAAGCGAGGTAATCAGGATCGAGGAGGTCGTTGATGCCGACGATCTCGACGTCAGTGAAGTTTTCAACCGCAGCGCGGAAAACCATACGGCCGATGCGGCCGAAACCATTAATGCCAACTTTGATAGCCATTGTAGTTTTACTCCTTATCGTTTTTCGGCACTAATTCCTGCGCACTCGCGCAAACTCTGCCGCAAAATGAATACATAAAGAATACTGAAAAAGTGCCTAAAAAGTCAAGTTAATTCGCACGGTGGCTTCACTTTCTCGGTGGGGATGTTGTGAAAGGGCGCGTTTTCGTGCGCATAGGTGCGCTTATATAAAAGGATAGTACGTGGTTGTGTGGTGCGGAAAATCGGTGTTTAATAGAGCCTTTTTTTGAACGCGTTTGGTGCGTGAAAAAGGGGTGTTTGGGAGGTGTGCTTTAGCGTTCAAAGAAGTAGGGTTGAGTCAAATTTGCAATATTTGCATAAGTCCTTATATTTGAATGTGTTATTTATGATATCTAAATACTTCTTTTTAGGGCGTTTGAAAAAGGGTTGTTTTGAAGGTCAAAAAGGCTTGTTTTCAATTTCAAAACAAGCCTTTTTCATTCGCAATTCAAGCCTTTTTGAAAAGGGGTGTTATTGAGTTCTTTTTGAGTGTCATTTTTGGGACTTTTTGAAGTGAGAGGGATTGAAGTTTTTGCGGAGATTAATTGTGCAGTTTTTGTATCGGGATGGTCGGTTTTGTTTGAATGCAATGTCTTTTGCGTTGGGCGCGTGGGTAGGGGATGTATCGGGCGATTCTGCGGAAAAAGCTAAAATCTTACGATGGTTCGCGCGGGTGCGCGTTCACGCAATGCGTTTTATGTTATAATGTACGAAAATTTGCTCTAAGGAGTAATAGGTGCTTTTATGATTGACATTCTGAAACGTCATGGCGTAAATCTTTTCTGGACATTCGGCATTTTCATTGTCGCAATGTTGATTTATATCATTACTGCGTCGTTTATTCCGTACCCTGGGATTTCCTCGGAATATTTTACGGCGTTGTGCTATCCGGGCTCAGCCCCGAAGTTGTTGACGAGCCCAGTGGATACGCTCTGTATGCGGGCGATAATTGCGACGGTCGCGCCAAACCAACTCAGCGTGGTGATGGGGCTCTTTTATGCAATGATTGGTGCGGGCATTGTGGCCTGCTTGTTCCGTTGCGCGATTGCTACGGCGCGTCATGCGAGCGTAGACTTGACGGGTGTACGCGATAATGAATTGGATCGCGTGCTCTTTACGATTTCTCATATTTCGTTTGAAACGGGTATCGCTACGGCATTGTTGGCTGTGTTGGCGATGCCGATTTGGGCGATTGCGACGCGTCCGTATCCGCAGTCGGTTTTGGCTTTGCTCTTGGCGGTGATGTTGACCTGCGCGCTTGAATTTCGTTGGCGCACAACGCAGAATTACCTGTTGAGCCAACCGCCGCGTGTGCAACATTGCATTGTGCTTGGGGTGACTTACGCACTCATCGCGTTGATTTCCTTCATGCACCCGATGTTGATTCCGGTGACGGCACTTGCCTTTGTTATGGCGAGCGGCATCTTTTTGCGCACGGAATCTGAAGGTCGCGGCCCATGTGCGATTGCTGCAACGATTGGCCTTGGCGTGGGCTTGATTGCCGCCATTGTGTTTACGGCGCAGTGGGCGCAGGTTTTGAATGTGGCGCAGGCGCCATTGCCCAATGCGATTTCGCTTTGGGGGCAACACTTTGCCGCGGGTATAAAGTCGCTCGTGCCGCGCTTTACAGTCTTGGAAGGCTTGGCACCGTTGACGGTGTTCTTGTCTGCTGCTGCGCTCTTCTTGGGATGCTTCCCGCATGCGTACTTGAAGTTGGGCTCGCCGATTATTGGTCAGATTGCGAGTGTAGGCTTGTTTGTGGTCGCGATGATTCGCTGGCCAGAACCCGTGTGGGCGCTTTTCTGTGAACCCGACGCATTGACTTTGATTGCTGGATTTATGTTGGTCCTCTGCATGGGGGCGCTCTTAGGCTCGTGGTTGCATGCAGGTTTTGGGGAATACACCCGCTGGTCGCGTGCACGTTTCCGTACGCTCGCGTTCACGGTGACGTTGGTTGTGACGGGTGCGCTCTCGATTTATATTGGCGTGCGTAATGCTCCGATGGCTTCTGGTCTTTATGTCCGCGATACCATGCAGGAAATCGCACCGCTCTTAGACGAACTCGTCGCTGAAGACGCAACGCTTTGGTTGACGCCGCGCACGGATATGCTTGGTATTGTGGCTCGTCGTTATCTCGCAGGTAAACCAGTCCAACCGCAAGCTGAAAGCTTTGAGTCGGTCACTTCCGCCTCTTTGACATCGCACGCATTCTTGCGCGTAGCGGCTGCGAAGGATCCTTTGATTCCTGCGCTCGTGAAGTTGGGGCCTGAACCCTTGCGTCAATACTTGCTTGTGATGGCGCCTGAATTGGGCATTATGACGCAGTTGCCGCCGCGTTTAACTTCCACGAATGCCGCGAAGGCTGCAAAGTGTTTGCACGAGTCGCCCTTTGGTAAGACCGTTGTGGGTGAACGCTGCGTAACGCTATTGAACCAAATGGCTGCGCGTGAACACGCCGCTTGCGCTATCGGTGCAGAACCCGAAGCCGCCGCAACGCATTTGCGCCTTGCGCGTGTCTTAGACCCTGAAAACAAGGGTATTCCGCTCTCGTTAGCCTCGCTTCAGTATGAAGGCGTGACGGTGACGCAACAAGAACGCAATGACGCGCGTGATGTGGTTGAAGCAAGACCTTCGTTGCGTGCGCCTTCTGCGGCAGAAGCTTTGGCATTTGAATACCGTTATGGTCCTGTACGTACGCAGGGATTCTGTTCTGCAAGCCGTTTGAGAAGGTTGCACCTCGGCAATGCGCCTGCGGTCTTGAAGGATATCGTAGAGATTTACAAAGAAACGCCCGCATTGCTCTCCACCACCGAGTGCTTAGTGGCGGTGTTGCACATGCCGATTGAGAACTTGGTTGCTTTGTGGGAAACGCGCACCCCCTCGGAAGCTGAGTTGCAACTCTTCTTCTGCGCGTATCCTGACGCCCCGCAGACCGATGCGCTTTACGAAAAGTACAAGAAGTTGTTCCGCACGAATGATGCCTTGAATACGCTTTTCCGCGAAAAGAATTCGCGTTTGCGCGAACGCGTGGCTGACAAGATGCAGTCCTTCTTCTTGCGTGATGGTGAATTCGCTTACGCGTTGTACTACGTGAATGCCCTTTTGGCTGATAAGGACCTTGCGACCGCAGTGAAATTTGTGGGTGGTTTCAATGTGCGTGAACGCTTAGCCAAGACGCCTGCACTTGTTGAAGAACTGCGTTGCCGCGTCTTAAAGTTGTTACTCGCTGAAGATCCAGCGCAGGCACGTGTTGTTTGCGAAGGTTGGTTGCGCTCTGAACCGCGCCAATATCGCATTTGGTCAATGCTGTTAAGTGATGAAATGCCCAAGAGTGCTGACCCAGAAGCAGAATTGCGCGCGTGTTTGCGTCAGTATCCCTTGCATCCGATTGCAACCGCACGTTACGCAGAGATTTTAGAGAAAGACCTTGGCCTTGAGGCGGCAAAACGCTATCGTGACTCCGTAAATAAGGCCACAGAAGAAGGTTCTTGCCTTCAGAAAGATACGCATGCTCACCGCAGATTTTGATTACTATTTGCCAGAAGAATTGATTGCGCAAGTGCCACCTGAAGTACGTGGCACCTCGCGCATGATGGTTTTAAATCGCGAAACCAATGCGTTGGAACATAAGTCAATTGGTGACATCGTAGATTATCTGCGTCCTGGCGATTTGATGATTTTGAATAACACGCGCGTTTTCCCGGCACGTATTTTAGGTGCGTGGGAAGATACGGGCGGTGCTGCAGAGTTGTTGCTCTTGAATTGCTGTGAAACCGAACACGAAGCAGATGGTGGTTTCACCTCGCAGTGGCGCTGTATGTGCGGTAGTGGTCGTAAAGCGCGCGCAGGTCACACCATTCTTTGTGCAGAAAAGCAACTCCGTGCTGAGGTGTTGAACAAGGATGAAGAGGGCCACTCACTCGTGCGTTTCCGTTCTGAAGTGCCGTTGATGACCCTTTTGGATGCGCATGGCCTTACGCCTGTGCCGCCCTACATTCGTCGTGATGCTAATAATCCCGAGATGGCGCGTTTGGATAAGGAACGTTATCAGACGGTGTATGCGAAGGAAGTGGGCGCTGTAGCGGCTCCTACTGCTGGCCTTCACTTCACCGATGAGCTCTTGGAAAAGTTGGAAGCGAAGGGTGTGCGTCGCGCATTTGTGACGCTTCACGTGGGCCCTGGCACCTTTAAGCCCGTCAAGGCAGAACGCGTGGAAGAACATCGCATGGATGCAGAGTTCTATGAAGTGCCTGAAGCAACAGCACAAGCGATTCGCGAAACGCGTGCTGCCGGCGGTCGTATTGTAGCCGTGGGTTCCACTTCTGTGCGTACGTTGGAAACCGTAGCATCGTTGTACGATGGTGAAATTGTGGCCACGAGTGGTAGTAGCACCGCCTTCATCTATCCGCCTTACACCTTTAAAGCCATCGATGTGATGTTGACGAACTTCCACCTGCCGCAGTCAACGCTCATCATGATGATTTCGGCTTTGGCAGGTCGCGAACGCGTATTAGCCGCCTACGAAGAGGCTGTGAAGGAACGTTATCGCTTCTTCTCGTATGGCGATTGTATGTTAATTTTGTAAGCGGTGAATCGCAATGACGCACTCTCCGTATGTTTTCATTTTGGCTGGCGGGCGTGGTACACGTCTGTGGCCGCTCTCTGCAGAAGAGCAGCGGAAGCCATTTGTGAAACTGTTCGAAGGGAAGTCGCTCTTGGAATTAACGCTTGAACGTGTGGCGGGCTTTGTACCGTTGTCGCATGTACGTATTGTAACCGCGCAGGAGTTGCGTCAGGCTGTTGTGCAGACCGCGCCAGACTTCCCTGAGTCGCAGATTCTTTGCGAACCCCAAGGACGCAATACTGCTGCCGCTTTAGCCTTTGCGTGTGGGCATCTCTTGCAGGTGGCCCCCGATGCCGTAGCGGTTGTCTTGCCAGCGGATCATATGATTCAGGACACAACGACCTTCCAAACGGAATTGGCCGAGGCGTGTCAATTGGCAAAGACGCGTCAAGAGATTGTGACATTGGGAATCCAACCCACGCATCCAGCCACGGCGTATGGTTACATTGCTTGTGGAGAGGCGATTGAGGTTGCTGAACATGCCACTGCTTATGTGGGGGCAGGCTTCACTGAAAAGCCCGACCTTGCCACCGCGAAGACCTACTTGACCACAGGATCTTTCTTGTGGAATGCTGGCATCTTCGTTTGGACAGCGCAAACCTTGCGTGCACGCTTTGCCGCTGATGCGCCCGCATTTCTGCCGTTAATTGACGCGCCAGAAGCGGCCGAAACGCATTACGCCGTGGTGCCGAATATTGCGTTTGACTACGCAATTATGGAGCACTGTCCGAGTTTTGCCGTTGTGCGTGGCACCTTTGCCTGGGATGATGTTGGCACCTTTGAGGCGCTTGAACGTCATGTACCGCAGGTAGAAGGACAGAATCGTGTGGTAGGGGAGGTTACGCTTCACCAAACCCACAACTGCACTGTGCTTTCAACGCAGGGTGGGCATCGCATGGTGCTCTCAGGCGTGGAAAACCTTTTGGTGGCGCAAACGCCCACCTACACTTTGATTTGTCCGCGTGGACAGGCAACTGCGATTCAAAAGCAGTTGACAGAAGAGAATTGAACAAACAAACTTGTATTAACTTAGAAATCCGTAATTGGAGGTAAAAATGAAGAAACAACTCGTTATCATCACCTTGGTTGCCGCAATGCTTGGTTGGACCGGCTGTCTTCGCGATTCCGATGTGAGCGCAGACGCAGAACTCAAGCGTCAAGCCTACGCAGCGTATGAAGCAGGTCAGACAAAGCAAGCTCGCCGTTTGGTGGCAAAGGCAAACCGCTACAATGTGCCCCGCGCTCAGCTCTGGCGTCGTACGTTGGAATTGCAGATTGCTACGAAGGAAGGTACTCAGCAGGGTGAATTGCGTCGCCTCATGCTCGCTTGGGGTGAACAGCGTAAGGACTGGTCGCGCGAAGACCGCATCAATGCAGAATTGACCTTGGCAGAAACCTTGCAGGGCGCTTATGCAGCCGATTGGTTGTATGACCTTGATGCCACCGATTGGCCCGTGAGTTACCGCACGCGCTATAACCTTTTGCGCTCGAATTTGCAGCAGAATGTGCCGATGCTGCGCGATGACACTGTTGCACGTTGGCGTTTGGCTATTCGTGACCTCTACTTCTCTGGCGACATTAAGGGCGCCGCACGTGAAGCAGAACGTTGCGCCACGTCTCAGCGTAATGTGGAAGCCGCTTTGATTGCTGCAAAGCTTTACAACGAATTGAACAACATGACCGCTAAGGAAAACGCCTTGAAGTTGGCCTTGAGCTATAGCGGCTCTGCTGCAACGCGTCGTGAAGTGGCGAGCATTCGTACGGCCCCCGCAGGCACGAAGACCGATCTCTAATCTGATCAAATAGGAGGTTACACAATGGTAACCGAAGAGGAATTAACGCAATTGCGCGCAGAAAATGAACGCCTCACTGCCGAACTCGCTGCCGCGAAAGCACAATGGGAGCGTGAGTTAATCGTTGCAAAAGCGCGTTTGTTAGCTGTGGAAGAAGAACTTGACGCTACGAAGGAACGTCTTCGTGAAGCGCTTCTGCGTAACATTGTCGCAGAGGATGAGGTCTTTCACGTGCGTGAAGATGCTGCGAAGATCATCGAATCTATTCGTGCGGAGCTGTAAGTATGGCAGATATTGATATGCGCCGTTGGTCGTTGCGCAATCCTGGTGCAGAAATTAGCAATAATAACATCCCGACGGCGATGCTTATTGAGTGGGCAGAACGCGGGATTATCAAGCCAGGTTACGCGATCTCTTCCGATGGCATTACATGGGCTCCAGCAGAAACCTTACCCGAATTGCGTATGACGTGGTACGTTATTGCCGCAGGTCGCGCACCGTATGGCCCCGTGACGCAAACCGCTGCACGTCGCTTCATTGATGAAGGTCACTTCCCCACAGATGCAATCATTTCACAAGATCCTGGCGAAAAGCCCGTTTCGATGGAGTTGCCTTTGCCGATTGAAGTGCCGCAGAATGACCACTTGCAGGAATTGGAAGAGGCCAATAAGAAGTTGGCATTGCTTGAAAAAGAGCTCCGTTTGAAGGATCGCCGTATTGACGAATTACGTCAAGAGGCAGAACTCCGTCAAGCTGATTTTGTCACGAATGACATGCCTGACCCCGCTGCATTGGCTGCAGAAATTGAGAATTTGCGTGCAGAACGTGACCACTTGCGTGCCTCTTCTACTGAAGCCGCAGAGGCTGCTGCAGAGCGTGAACGCACCCTTCGTCAGCGTATCCACACCTTGGAAACTGCGTTGGAAACCGCACAACAGGCTCAACCTGCCACCGAGGTTTTGCCCGCAGATGAACTTTTTGCAGTGCTTCAGCGTGAAATCGATTTGCTCAAACGTAGCCAAGAAGAGGAAGAGCGCTTTATTGAGCAGCTCCGCGAACTCTCGCGTCAGCGTCTTGTCCAACTCTCCGAGCGCATCTTTGATATTCGTCGCATCGCAGGGGATAACCCTGAACAGATGGTTGCGAATGCCAATCGCGGTCGTATGCCATCCTTGTCTACCATGCCAAGTGTGGCGCCTGTTCGCCCGCAAGATGTGGACCGCATCGCAGCATTGGAAAAGGCTATCTCCGAAGCACGCGAACGTGAAAGCGACTTGCAGCGTCAGTTGATCGCACAAGAAGGCCGTGAATCGCAACTCCGCGCACAGATTGGCCAGGCTGAACGTCAGACCTTGAATGCACTCCAGTTGGAAGAAAACCTCCGCGAAACGGCACGTTCGCTTGAACGTGAAAAGGCCGCCCGCGAAGAGGAACATCGCGAAAACGCTCATATTCAGGAACAACTCCTTCGCCGCATTGAAGAGCTTGAGCGCCTCACCGCGCAGGGTAATTTCTCCTCCGTGCGTGTGGAAGAGCCTGTGCTTGAGCCCAAGCCGCAGCGCCCCTCCTTTGGTTGGCTCAAACGTCACTAAGGGAAAACCTGATGACAATGCCCCTGCCACCGCTCTATCTCGCACCAATGGCGGAGTTTACGACACCGCCTATGCGCGTGCTGTGTGAAAAACACGGTGCGCAGCGCACCTATACCGAGATGGTGAATGCAGAGGGCATTTGTCGTCAATCGCCCAAAACACTCTTCCTGCTGGAAACCTTCCCTGAAGAGCGTCATGTTTGGGCACATCTCTATGGCCATGATCCCGAACGCCTCGCAGAGGCCGCACGCATTGTGGCCGATATGGGACGCTTTGAAGGCATTGATATCAATGCTGGATGCCCCGTGCCGCGAATCACCGCGCAAGGTGCAGGTTCAGCCTTGCTCAAAGATTTGCCCCGCATGGAGGCGATTGCATCGGCAGTGGTAAAAGCTGTTAATCTCCCTGTGAGCATCAAAACACGCCTAGGCCCCAACCCCCAAGTGCCTGTTTGGCGTGAAGTGTTGCAACGCATGGAAAACGCTGGTATTACCTCCATCAGCCTCCACGCGCGCTACACCTCCCAAGGCCACGCAGGCACCGTTCACTTAGATACGCTTAAAGAAGCAGTAGAAAGCACGCGCTTACCTGTCTTTGGTAACGGTTCTATCGTCGACCGCGCCGCTGCAGAAGCCATGGCTACGACTGGTGTGAAGGCCCTTCTCATCGCACGCGCCGCCCTTGAAACCCCTGCCATTTTTAGTTTTGAGCGCGCTAATCCCCTTGACCTTGCCCACGAACACCTCGCCTTAGAATTACGCTATCGCGAAAAGGCCTGCTCCTTCTCCCGCATCACCCCCGAAGAAGCCACCGTACTCACCTTCCGCCGCCATCTTTTCCGTTACTTCAAAGGCCTTCCTGGCGCCAATACCCTCCGCGGCAATCTGATGAACCTTCACACCCTTGCCGACATCAAAAGCGCATTAGACGTCTTTCGCGCGTAGTTTTTCGTCAGTCGTTGTTTCTTAACTCCTATGGTGCTATTGAGTTCCAAAGGGGGGGTGTTATGCTTTAAGCTTCTAGAGGTGGCCACTATCCCTACCGTATTTTCCATGGTTAAATTCTCTTTTGCCTCACCTAAAAACGAAAACACCTGCGTCGCGGAGCGTACGCAGGTGTTTACACGTTAAGCACGTCTTAGGCCATTAGATGACGTGGACGGTCTTGTGGCCAGGGTTCACACCGCCGATAATGACGGGCTGTTCGCCAACTTCTTCGAGTGCCTTGAGCGTAGCGCCAGCATCTGCAGAGGAGACAATGAGGATGAAGCCGATACCCATGTTGAATACACGGTACATTTCTTCCTTCGCCACGTTGCCCTTTTCACCGATGAACTTGAAGACCTGAGGCACTTCCCATGCGGCAGAGTCAATGGTGACATCCACATTCTTGGGGAGCACGCGCGGAATGTTGTCATAGAAGCCACCGCCAGTGATGTGAGCCATACCGTGGATATCCACGCCAGCATCCATCACCTTGAGTACGGGCTTGAGGAAGCTCTTATGCACTGCGAGGAGTGCGTCTGCGCAGGTGGTATCGGTGCCTGGGAGGATATCTTCCGGCTTGAGACCTTCCTGTTCGAAGACGACCTTACGAGCGAGCGAGAAGCCATTGGTCTGCAAACCGCCAGAAGGAAGACCGATTAAGACGTCACCCACAGCAATCTTTTCGCCAGTGATGACCTTATCCTTCTTCACCTGACCAACGATGGTACCGACGAGGTCATATTCACCGATAGGATAGAGACCAGGCATTTCAGCCGTTTCACCACCGAGAAGTGCGCAATTGTTTTCTGCGCAAGCGATGCAGAGGCCCTTCACCACATCATTGAAGATTGCAGCATCAAAGACTGATGCACCGATGTAGTCAAGGAAGAAGAGCGGCGTAGCGCCCTGTACGAGAATATCATTCACGCAGTGGTTCACAATATCCTGTCCCACAGTGTCATGACGGCCAGCCATTGCAGCCACCTTCAACTTCGTGCCGACGCCGTCTGCAGAAGCGACGAGAATCGTATCTGCGCCAGGGCTCTGGAAGAGACCACCGAAGCTACCAATACCGCCGATTACGCCAGGAGTAACGGTCTTCTTCACCATCTGCTTGATGGTTTCAATACCGCTCATCTTCTTATCAATATCTACGCCCGCTGCGGCGTATGCGCTGTTCTTGTTATCCATATCGTAGAACTACTTTCGTTTTAGTGTTCAAATCAACTCATCAAAGACGCCTCAAAGCGTCTCTTGGGGTGCTTCCAAGCTAATGGCCGCCTTCACGAAGCGCGCGTCTTCAGGCAACGTAACAACAACGGTGCCATCATCCTTGAGCTTGATATCCTCATTGCTCACGGCGCTCACTTCGACCTCGCCATCCAACTTATCAGAATAAGCGAGGTAAATTTTACCATTTATTTGGTCAAGTTGCACAACATTAGTTTCAGAATTCTCACCCGAACTAAGAATATTTAATCCCTGAAGCGTCACCGTACGCCCAATCGGGTCCACTGCCACAATCTGTAAAGCCGGTTGTCCCGCCACATTCATCGCGAAGGCATCTGCGGCATCCACGCCATTCGGTAAAGCATCCACAGGCATTTTGCCCTGAAGCACATTCGTCACCCACGCCATGTAAGCATTCACCAAATCCGAAGAAATCGACGTCTCTCCGCTCGGCAATACCGCCGTATCCACGAGCGCGAGTGACAATTCCGAAACGGCACCCTCGCCCATTGTCTCAAGCGTGGCCAACTGCGCATCGCTTGCGGGCGACGTCACCGAATAGGTTTCCGAGCCCACCTTCACTGAGAAGACAAGCTTACCGCCCTTCTGCATCTTACCCTCAGCAGTTACAGAAATCGGCGTCTCCTCATCGGTCGTAACGGCAGTCTTCAACCAACCGCCCGCACCGCTATTCTGAGACGCATCAGCAATCAAGATCGCGCCATCAGTATCCACTGCGAGCGCCAACTTCTCTGCCTTCACCGCTTCATCATACGCAGGCGATTCCGAAGGAATTGTGAATAACACCTTTGCGCTCAAGACCACAATCGTGGTGTCCGTAGCCACAGTAGGCGATGGAGCAATCGAAAGTGTTGCTGCATTCTCTACCGTACCTTCATAAGGCTTATTCACCGTTAAATCAGCTGCCAATGCAACCGACCCTGTCATCAAAAGACCTGCAAAAAGAGACATTATTTTCATCGCAAAGCATCTCCTTGTGGACAAAGAATTCTCAATAGACGCGGCATCACATCCATCAAAGACGTTGACCCCGCACGAATCTGATCCGCATGTGGACCAATCGCCACCAACGGCACGCGATTAAACGTATGACCACGCGTACCCAAATCCTCAATATTGCCATGGTCAGACGTCAAAATGAAAAGTGTATCCTCATCCAACCCCTGCAACAACCCAGCTAAAAACGTATCTAACGATCGCAAGACCGCCTCAGCACGTTCACGATCCTGAGAATGCCCCGTAATATCCGTCAAGAAATATTCAAACAACGTGAAATCATTCTCTGCAGCAATCGACAACACCTGTTCTGCCGCCACCTCAGGCGTAATCAAAGGCCCCGTGTAACCCTTCGGCACAATCGCCTCACGCGTCAAATCATGCAAGACCGCCCGCCCCGCGAGCATATCCTTTTGGTAACGAATCACCTCAGGCGTTGTGAGCGCCATAATTGTTGTTACACTCTTAAAACGACGCGCAGCCAATTCATCGGCAGTATCCGCGAAATAGGCATCCGAAAAACACACGCGCAGCCCACGCCGACGCAACTCCATAAAGAGATTATTCTCCTGAAGCAGCTTACATAGCGTAGGTCCAGGGAAACCTTCCTTATGCCGCCCCATCACCTGCGCAGCATTCACACCCGTATACAATGTGGCCTGCCCAGTCGCAGACTGCGGAAGTCCTGGCACATCCAAGCACGTATCCAAATGTTCTGCGCCATCCATCAGCTGGCACAACGTTGGGCAAACCTCTGGGCAAACGGGATTCTTCTCCCCCGCCTCACCATAGCCTACGCCATCAATAACCACA
>JAZRAG010000101.1:0-4648 GCA_045634445.1 Candidatus Spyradenecus sp.
ATCTCTTACTCCGCTTGCCCCTCGGCGCAAGAGAAATTCTGCTGCGCAGTCTTCCTCCCGAGGAGGCTACGCGGAGCGCTCAAGCCTTCGCTGGTTTTCCACGAGTCGCACGGCTCTTACAAGATGCTCGAAATGGGCACATCTCCATTTCTCGTCATCTTGCGCTTAAATCTTACTAGAGTAAAAAGCATTAGCGGAGATTTGTCATCCTCGGGAAGCGGATGCGAAGCAAACGTTTCTTGCGCCGAGGTGAGCAAATCTCCAAGACTTGCGTTCTTGCGGAAAATTCGTCGTGCTTTTCGCTGTCCTGCCGCGCAGCGGTGCTGGGGTATAAAAAAGCCGGATGGGGGAGAGAGACCCATCCGGCAGGTATATTTTCGTTTTTTTAAAAATGAGTTGTCTAAATCTACTTTTTACCGTTTAACACCTTAGAATTCGTAACTTACACCGATACCAAAATAGGCCACAAATTTATCGTCGCCAGCGGATTTGCGCGCTTCATCGTCAATTTGTTGGTGGCAGCCAACGTAGGGGGCGATGGAGAGGCCTTCAATGGGGGTATAAGCCAGTTCAAGGCTTGCAAAGGCGTCACGAAACATCGCGTGGTCGTCGACGATGTAATCCTCGTCTTCTTCTCCAATGCTAGAGAAGTCTGCAAGATTGCGCTCTTTATTGGCCATTGCAATGCCGAGGGTGGGCGTGAGGCAGAGGGAGCCTTCGTCTAAACCGAGCTTTTCACCAATGTCAAATTCATGTGAGAAGCTAAAGGTCGCATAGATGGCGCCTTGCCCATCGTTGATAGCTTCAGGACCTTGACGCACGAGCTGATACTCAACTTCAAGGGTGGGATTTAAAATGTTTTCTTCTAAGCCAATCACAAAGGTCAACCACTGGGTGTCAGGATTGCTATATTCTAACGAGGGTTTGTGGCAGGCGCGTGGGTGATATTCATAGAGATAACCCACCTCTGTGTAGAGGGCGACGTCTTCTCCAAGCTCCCAACTGCGCGAGAGGGCAATGTAGGGATCAAATTCTTGATATTTCCAGCGACGGTCGTTATAGCCGCCATCTTTTGCGCCATAATTGGTGGTATCAAAGATCGCTTCGACGCCCACGGCCAAGGTAAAGTAGTCGTCATGGCCAAAAGAGAGTTCAGCACTTGGTGTCACAATGCCGTGTGGATTATCCACCAAGCCATAGGTCAGCTGTTTAGAACAGAAGTCTACCCCTACGCTACCGCCGAGAGTCCATCCACTCTCTTCTTCTTCAAGTGCTACAACATCTTCAGGATCTACTTCACCGCCCACAATCGGACGATCATCTACTGCCACTTCTTGAGGTGCCGCCATCACAGGCATTACAAAGCCAAAGAGAGCTAACATCGCGAGGAGATTTACGCACTTTTTCATTTTACTTTCCATTTCTTAGTTTAGTCTAACATTAAATTCAGTATTAAGGGCAAAGCACACGCGGGGCTTTGCCCTTTGTTATTACAGGACCATTTTCACCTTTGTTTTACGTCCGATTGCATAGAATGCTGCGGCAACACCTGCCAAGAAGACGCACGGCGTAATCACCCATACAGGATTGTGACCCGTGGTAATCTGGAAGTAAAGCGTAGCGACGCACCAACCTAAAATGGTGAGGTAGCTAAAGAGAATCGAACTATAGCCCCAGCCGATTTCGCGGACAACGGTTGCCATTGCAGCCAAACACGGCACGTAGAGCAAGACGAAGAGCAAATACGCAAAGGCGCGATTTTTATCGTTGTAGAACTTCTTCTTCAAAGTTTCCATCAAAGAAGCGTCACTTTCAAGCTCTGCCGACATTGAATCGCGATAGTAGGTGTCAACCAAGTCCTTGAACTGTGCCGCAATGGCCTGCGTATCGGCGCCTGGCACCGAAATCGCCACACCGAGGTCCAACAATTCATGCGCTTGCTTCAACTGCCCCACAGCGGTTGCCAATTCTTCCTCTGCAGCCTCTAAAGAAGCCTGCAATACGGGCGTTTGCGCCACCTGTTGAGCCATCGCATTACGCGTGACCGTGGCATCAATCACCGCCTGTTGCAAGGATTCCATATTCAACACTTCAGCCAAGCGCTTCGTCAGCGCGATGCGTTCGTTATTGGAAAGATTCGGCTGTGCCAATGCCTCCATCACGCAAACCGCTTGTTCGTATTCAGAAGTGAAGATTGTCACGCCCAAGGGATCCAAGAGCGTATTCAAAAGGCCAGTAAAGGCTTCAGGAATCGTAGCAAAAGCCTCCGCAATCCCCTCACCAAAGGTCGCACGAGCAGAAGACCAGGTAAGCGTTTCTTCCGTAGATTCAGTTTCTGCAGCCGCTTCTTCCTCAGAAGAGGGGGCTTCAATCGCATAGAGCGTATTGAGTGCAGAAACGACCTGTTCCTTTGCAAAGAGGCCGATAATCAAGGCGACCGAACCCTGCCAATTGTCAGATTCCACGCCCATCGGCTTAAAGACAGGAGCCATCGCACGACCAGCAAATTCCACCACCGAGATCTTCTCTGCGGCTTCGGTTTTGGGCGCGTAGACATTCGGAACGACAATCTTGTCACAAATGTTCAGTAAAAGCACCATCAATGCCATCACCTGCCCTGCGCGGAAGATGAAGTGATGTAAGCGTTGCCACGCCTGCTTCAATACCGTACTCACACGCGGAATGTGATAGAGGGGCAATTCCATCACAAAGGGGGCGGGTTCGCCCGTGAAAAGGGTGTGCTTTAAGAGTAAACCCGTAAAGAGCGCCAAGATGATACCACTCAAATAGATGGCAAAAACCATTGTGCCAGAAGCCAATCCAAAGAATGCCGCACCAAAGAGCGCATACACCGGCAAACGGGCACCGCAGCTCATAAACGGCGTCATAAAGATGGTCATCAAGCGATCACGGCGGTTAGAGAGCGTACGCGTGGCCATAATTGCAGGCACCGTACAGCCAAAACCCACCAACATCGGCACAAAAGCACTCCCAGGCAAACCTAAAAAGCGCATAAAGCGGTCAACCACATACGCTGCACGCGCCATGTAGCCCGAGTCTTCCAAGAACGAAAGCCCCAAAAAGATGAAGAATACAGGCGGGATGAAGGTCATTACCGTCTGAACACCCGTGCCTAAACCATCCGCTAAAAGGGTAATCAACCATGCGGGTGCGTGGCAAAGCGTGAGCAAATTGCCCAAACCCGTCACAAAAAGCGTATCGCCCAAGACATCAAAGAAGTCAATGAAACAACCGCCCACCACTTGGGTGACCCAGAAGAGGAGATACATCACGCCTAAGAAGATTGGGATGCCCAACCAACGATTCAGCGCGAAACGGTCAAGCGTGCGACCAATTTCTGTACGCGCACGTGCCACTTGACGCACAATACCACGCGTCACCTCTGCAATCTTATCGTAACGCGCATCTGCGATTAAGACATCAGGCGTCGTGCCAAGGACCGATTCCACCGAGGCTATCACCTCTTCAGCGCCAGGAATAATGCCCTCAAGGCGATGGACGGCGAAGTATTCGGGCTCACCCTCGCGATGTGCCTTGATGAAGGCCTGGTTCAAAGATTCGGGATAAACGACCTGCGCTTGGCGTTGCTTCGTGGCCAACGCCTCCTGAACGGCACGTTCCAAAGCCTGACGATTTGAACGACGTGCGATATTGGCAGAAACCACCGGAATGCCCAAACGCTCCGAAAGAGCCGCCATATTCACCTTGAAGCCCTGACGCTCCAAGATGTCGGTCATCGACAACACCATCACCATCGGGATGCCAAGTTCCATCAAGGCCAAGGTCAAGTAGAGATTACGTTCCAAATTGACCGAGTCTACAATGTTAATAATAAGGTCGGGTTCACCGCTACGTGCATACTCCGAAGCCACGCGTTCATCTTCAGAAACCGCGTGCAACGAATAGATCCCAGGCAAGTCAACCAATGTCATTGACTCGCCACCAGGCAACTTAATTTCACCTAAAAGCTTTTCAACCGTCACGCCAGGCCAGTTGCCCGTCACCTGACGCATTCCTGTCCATGCATTAAAAAAGGTGGACTTCCCCGTATTGGGGTCGCCAACCAAAGCCGCTGTAATTGGACGATTAGACATCACTCACATCCCTTCAACTTTAAAATCGTTGCTTCCGAACGGCGCAAGGATAATTCAAACCCACGCACCTTTAAACGCAAAGGATCACCCATCGGCGCCACACCAATCAACTCAATCGTAGCACCGCGCGTCAACCCCAAAGCTAACAATTTTGCGCGATAGCCCGCAACAGTTTCCGTATACCCGGTAATCTCTGCGCGGTCGCCGATTTTCATCTCTGTAATGTCCATCATTCAGCTTTCTTCAATCCAAGCAGATGCCCATTATTTGAGCAGACTAACTCCTTGAATGGCGCAAATATTAGCAAAGACTAACACCTCAAGTCAAGCATTATTTTTAGACTAGACTAACAATGCGGCTACAGCGCTAAAAAGGGGCGCCTGCGGCGCTGAAAATTAACCACAGAAAACACAGAAAACACAGAAGGGATGTGGGGGCTGCGCAGGGCGTCTGACGGCGCAGGACTGCCAGTGTGTTTAACACTAAGGACACTAGGGACAAAGGGACGGTGAGACACCGCCACGGACGCAGAG
>JAZRAG010000102.1:0-2639 GCA_045634445.1 Candidatus Spyradenecus sp.
GTGGTCACCGAAGAGCTGGGTGAGCATCTTGACATAGGGCGTTTCACCGCAACCTGCGCAAGCGCCAGAGAACTCAAAGAGCGGACGACGGAGCTGAGAGGTCTTAGCATTCAACGGTACGCCCGTGAGGTTGGTTTCAGGGAGGTCGAGGAAGTAATTCCAGTTAGCTGCGCCGGGCTTACGGAGGGTGTCCTGGTCGTAGCGGATCATGTTGAGGGACTTGCCGATGTTGGGCAATTCAGGGCAGACGGTGGTGCAGAGGCCGCAACCGGTGCAGTCTTCCACAGCGACCTGAAGGGTGAACTTCTTGCCCTTGAACGGAGGCTTAGCGTCAGCGGTCTTGAAGGTTTCAGGAGCGCCAGCGACATCGGCTTCTTCCATAATCTTAGCACGGATTGCTGCGTGCGGGCAGACGGCAGAGCACTTCAAGCACTGGATACAGGTCTTTTCGTTCCACTCAGGGATCTTCACAGCGATGTTACGCTTTTCGAACTGGGTGGTAGCGGTGGGCCAGGTGCCGTCATCGGGAATTGCGGAAACAGGGAGCTCATCGCCTTCCTGACGCATCATCTTCGCGGTGACGTTCTTCACGAAATCGGGAGCTGCGTCCACGACCGTGGCGGGCTTCACAATCTTGCCAGAGGGTGCTGCGGGCACGACGACTTCTTCGATTGCGTCCTTAGCGGCGTCAATTGCATCCCAGTTCAACTTCACGACTTCGTCGCCCTTCTTGCCGTATGCCTTCTTAGCAGCGGCCTTGAGGAGTTCGACAGCCTTGTCAGCGGGGATGATGCCGGAGATCACGAAGAATGCGGTCTGCATGATGGTGTTGGTACGGCCACCGAGACCGAGTGCCTGTGCCACCTTAACAGCGTTGACCACATAGAACTTCAACTTCTTGTCGATGATGACCTGTGCCACTTCATCGGGGATGTGATCCCACACGGTAGCTGCGTCATATTCGGACTGCAAGAGGAAGGTAGCGCCGGGCTTAGCAGCTGCGAGCATGTCATACTTTTCAAGGAAGGAGAAGTTATGGCAAGCAACGAAGTCAGCCTTGGTGCAGAGGTAGGGGCTGCGGATCGGGGTAGGACCGAAGCGGAGGTGGGAAACGGTCAAGCCGCCTGCCTTCTTCGAGTCGTACACGAAGTAGCCCTGTGCATAGTTGTCGGTGTTGTTACCGATGACCTTGATGCTGTTCTTGTTTGCGCCGACGGTACCGTCAGAACCCAAGCCGTAGAACATACATTCGGTGCAACCAGAGTCCTTGAGGAGGAATGCAGGGATTTCGATGCAAGCGCCAGTCACGTCGTCGTTGATACCAACAGCGAAGTGGTTCTTGGGCTTGTCAGCAGCCATGTTGTCGAAGATACCCTTCACCATTGCGGGGGTGAATTCCTTCGAGCCCAAGCCATAGCGGCCGCCATAGGTGCGAGGATAGTTGATTTCGAGATCGCCATTCTGCATTGCGTCGCCGATTGCGGTGCGCACGTCAGTGTAGAGCGGTTCGCCGACCGAGCCAGGTTCCTTAGTGCGGTCAAGCACGGTGATCTGCTTCACGGTCTTGGGGAGGGCAGCAGCGAAGGCCTTCACGTCGAAGGGACGATAGAGGCGCACCTTCACCACACCGACCTTGGCGCCATCAGCGTTGAGTTCTTCAACGGTTTCCTGAACGGTTTCTGCTCCAGAGCCCATGATGACGATGACGCGTTCTGCGTCTGCAGCACCGACGTAGTCAAAGAGGTGATAACGACGACCCGTGAGTTCTGCGAGCTTGTCCATGTTCTTCTGGACGATTGCAGGCACGGCTTCGTAGTACTTGTTCACGGTTTCGCGACCCTGGAAGTAGACGTCAGGGTTCTGAGCGGTACCACGCATGGTGGGTGCTTCAGGATTGAGACCGCGTGCACGGAAAGCGTTCACCTTGTCTTCGTCAATCATCGCACGGATGACGTCCTGCGGGATTTCTTCAATCTTCTGCACTTCGTGAGAGGTGCGGAAGCCGTCGAAGAAGTGAACGAAAGGAATCTTAGCTTCGAGCGTGGAGGCATGTGCAACCAATGCCATATCGCTACATTCCTGAACGGAAGCAGAGCCGAGGAATGCGAAGCCAGTCTGACGGCAAGCCATGATATCGCCATGGTCACCGAAAATGGAGAGACCCTGCATGGCCAAAGCACGTGCAGTCACATGGAAAACTGCAGGTGTCAATTCACCAGCAATCTTGTACATGTTCGGGATCATCAGGAGGAGGCCCTGAGATGCCGTAAAGGTGGTGGTCAAAGAACCCGTCGTCAAAGCACCGTGCACAGCACCTGCTGCGCCAGCTTCGGACTGGAGTTCAACGATTTGGGGGATGGTGCCCCAGATATTGGTCTGCTTGTGTGCTGCCCATTCATCCGCAAATTCCGCCATCGGAGAAGAAGGCGTAATGGGATAGATAGCCGCCACTTCAGAGCACGCAAACGCAACGCGAGCTGTAGCTTCGTTGCCGTCACACATGATGTACTTGGCCATGTTTGTTCTCTCTCTTGTGAATTTGAATAAGATGTAAAATAAAATGAGCGGTGTCTGTTTGAAGTCAGACACCGCTTCTTTTCGGATTCAATTAGGCATTAGCCTTGCAGAATTCGCGAACG
>JAZRAG010000103.1:0-12793 GCA_045634445.1 Candidatus Spyradenecus sp.
GCCTGTGCGCCGATGTCGCGCATGAGCTGAACGCGGGCCTTGACGATGTAGGCGGCCTTGCCAAAGGCTTCGGTGTAGACGAGGCCGTGGTAAGAGGCATCAGGGGTGGTGAATTCGGGGAAGCGGCCGCTGGCAGCCCAGTCGAAGTTACCAGAGTCCACGATTACGCCGCCGAGGCTCATGGCGTGGCCATCGAGGTACTTGGTGGTGGCGTGAATGACAATATCAACGCCGTGTTCAAAGGGACGGCAGAGATAAGGCGTGGGGAAGGTGTTGTCGATAATCAAGGGCAAGCCATTGCGGTGGGCGACATTGGCCCAACGTTCCAAGTCGAGCACAGCGAGGGCGGGATTAGCGAGCGTTTCGCCGAAGATAGCCTTCGTGTTGGGGCGGATAGCGGCCTGAATTTCTTCATCGGTGGCATCGGGTTCGAGCCAAGTGAAGGAGATGCCAAGTTTTTCAAGCGTCACGCCAAAGAGGTTGACGGTGCCACCGTAGATGGTGGAACACGAGATGACGTGGTCGCCGCTGTGTGCGAGGTTGAGGATCGCAAAGGTACTTGCGGCCTGACCTGCACTAGTGAGCATGGCGCCAACGCCGCCTTCGAGGGCTGCGATGCGCTGTTCGACAGCGTCAAGGGTGGGATTGCTCAAGCGGGTATAGAAGTGACCGCTTGCCTTGAGGTCGAAGAGATCTGCGACGTGTTGGGAGGAGTCAAATTTAAAGGTGGTGCTCTGGAAAATAGGCATCACGCGAGGGTCGCCATTTTTAGGGGTCCAACCAGCTTGTACACATTTCGTTTCGAATTTCATGGTCATTTCCTCCTTGTGAGTAACTTTTAGTGCGGATATGATAACAAAAGCACGTTTAGTAAAACAACAGTTTTAGGATGCTCACATTGCATACCTTAAGAACGCATACAGATGTATACTAGAGAAGTGGACGCACACGGGCGTGTACTTGTAGAACACTCGCGTTGCGAGCTTTAGAACGGCCTACGGCCTTAAGAACGTGGCGAGGTCACGTTCTTAAAATAGGCAATCGTCTTTTTAAGGCCTTCGGCGAGGGGGACTTGAGGAGACCAGTCAAGGAATTCTTTTGCCCAAGTATTGTCAGGCTTGCGACGTTTGGGGTCGTCGCCTGGCAAGGGGGCATAGGTCATGGCACTTGTGCAGTCTGGGAGCAAGCTTAAGATTGTTTCGGCCAGTTCACGCATGGTGAATTCACCAGGGTTTCCGATATTTAAGACTGGCAACGCGAAGCCTTTTTGAGAGAAGAAGGCGTCACACTCGGCTTTTGTCTTACGGCTAAAGCGCATCATAGCTTCGACCAAGTCGTCTACGAATTGGAAGGAACGAGTTTGTTCGCCTGTGCCAAATAGCGTAAAATCTTCGTTTTTGAGCGCTTGTAGAATAAAATTAGAAACGACGCGACCGTCCTTTGGGTCCATGTAGGGACCGTAAGTATTGAAGATGCGAATGAGACGAACATCTACGTTGTAGGCACGGGCGTATTCAAGAGCGAGGGTTTCGGCGACACGCTTACCTTCGTCGTAACAACTGCGGATGCCAAGGGTATTGACGTGCCCCCAATAGGTTTCGGGCTGGGGGTGGATTTCAGGATCACCGTAGATTTCGCTGGTGGAAGTGTGAATCACTTGCGCCCCGCAACGGCGTGCGAGGTCAAGGACATTACGCATGCCATCAATACACGTTAGGAGCGTGTAGAGCGGGTCACGTTGGTAATGCGGAGGTGAAGCAGGACAGGCTAAATTGAAGATGAAATCGTAATCGCCTGGGATGGGCTCGCGCACATCTTGTTGTAAGAAGGTGACATCTAGACCGTCAAGATTGGTTTTGCGCCCAGTGTAAAGGCTATCTAAGACGGTTACTCGGCAACCTTCTGCCAAGAGACGACGTACCAAATTGGCGCCAAGAAAACCAGCGCCACCAGTGACAAGAACCTTCATATGTTAACTCGCTTTGCTCGTTGGGGATTACGTGGCTGCGCCACTGGGGATTATGCTCGCTTAAGCTCGCTGTGGATTACGCTTCGCTGGGGATTACACTCGCTTCGCTCGTTGGAGATTAAGCTCGCATTGCTCGCTGGGGATTACTGGCTTGTGGTTAGCTTTGTGGAGAAGTGTGCGAGCATGCGTTGCAACTCGCCAATTCGCTCAAGCGCCGCATTCACTACCATTTCGTCTAAATAGTGAATACGACCACACAATAAAATCTGCGTCTCTAATTCTGCCAAAGAACCCGACGCAATTGCAATAAAATGATTCAACTCACGCGTAGACCGACGTGCATACCCCTCTGCGATATTGGACGGGATAGAGACTGCGGCACGACGCATCTGGTCGCCAATGGCATACTTTTCATCTGCGGGCAATAACTTCACCCACTGATAAACCGCCTCTGCGAGATCCATGCCACGTTGCCAAACCTTTAAGTCTTGATAGCGTGACCGTTGCATCACATCTCTCCAATCCACAGAGGCGAAGCCTCGTAATCCACAGCACCGCAGGTGCGTAATCCACAGGGCCATCGGCCCGTAATCCACAGCACCGCAGGTGCGTAATCCCCGCGAGCTCCGCTCGCCTTAGATGCGCTCTTCAAAACCGCGGAAGCCGACGTTTAATTCGTGCAACGGCGCGAGGAGTTTGCCTAAGGGGATATCCTTGGTGAGTTCTGCGAAGGCATTGACATCCTTCGGGAAGCACTTGCCGCCGTAACCGAACTTACCATCAGGACCCGGCACGTGGGTGTGCGTGTCATTGATGTAACCCGAGAGGAGGCAGCCTGCGTGAACACGCTTGTATTCAGCGCCGAGGCGACGGCAATAGTCGGCGATGGCGTTGAAGTAGGTCACCTTGACGGCACCAAAGACGTTGTGGGCGTACTTGGTGATTTCGGCTTCCAAGGAGGTCATGTAGCAGAAGGTCTTACCAATGAAGATTTCTGCGAGGAGATCAAGCTCGCCTGTGAAGACCATCGGCTGCGTTTCAAAGTCTTGAATGTGCGTGCGTTCGGTCAAGAATTCAGGCATAAAGTAGACGCGATGACCTGTTGCTTCGCAGAGACGCTGCGAGGTACCCGGCAGGATGGTCGTACGAATGAAGACGGGGACATCCGGCAACTTCTTAATGAGGTCAATCATCAAGGTGAGGTCTTGCGTGCCATCGTCTTCTGTAGGGACATGGATCTGCAAGAAGACGATATCAGCCTTTGAGAGGTCGTCATTGTAACCCTTCGGCGGATCGCTTACTAAGATACCCACCTTGGGGTTGTTCTTTTCAAGCCATGTCTTCAATGCACCGCCAACAAATCCGCAACCTACGATACCAACATTAATCATGTTTCATCTCCGTGAAAACCAAATCTACTCATTTAGTATAGCACATCGCGCGTGTAAAAACGCGATAATTTACAACACTTGATTAAAAAAACGCATTCCAAAGGCGTGTTTTAGCCCTTTAAGGTGCTATTTCCTCTTCAATGGGACTAAATAAGAGATTGGACACGAGTTCAGATTTCTCAATGGCAATAAGCAAACAAGGGCGAATGGTATAGGTGAGCGGTTCTCCAAGTGTTTGAATATAACGAAACACTAACCTATCCTTCTCTTTCACGACTTCCTTCACACGCAATGTGCATGTTTGCTCCAATGCTGGCATCACCACCGCCAGAACAACCTCATGCTCAAAATCAACCGCCGTTGGCCGTCCTTTTGGTCCCATGAAGGTCGCCATCCCGAAGCGCGCATCAAACTCCTCTTGCGAAGTAATCACGCTTGAGTACTCTAACGTTGAACCATTCTTTCGCACAAAGTAGTTATTTAGTTCGCGAAATGGCACCTGTTGTGCCGCCTCTGCAAACGTGACAGGTGCTGTGTGGCACCCACTTAAGAGAAGCGTAAGCGTTAACAGAAAGAGAGAAAAGAATCGCTTTAAGCATTGTTTCATAACGATTACCACTCTAGCCGATGGTGATGTATTTGTCAATTAAAAACCGTCCCAATACAAATGACGGTCCCAACCCTAAACTAAACAAAAAGGGCCGCCTTTTGGCGACCCGATTTGTTGAATTGACTTGCGGTCAATTAGAGCACTGCGCATTCTTCGAGCAACTTTTCGAGCATGACGGTGCAGAGTTCGCGATCCAAGAATTCGGTCAAGCGGCCGTTGTTGGAGAGGCGACGGATCAATTCCTTCTTAGCGAGGCTGGTAGCCTGAGCGAGGCGATCGAGCGCTGCTTCAACGCGTTCCTGAGAGAGGGTCACTTCGCGGTTCTTAGCGAGCGCGGTGAGCACGTAGGAGCGACGGAGGGTGTTGATTGCGCGAGTTTCAGCTGCCTTGTAGACGTCAGACTTACGGAGTTCGTCAGCGTCGCCCTTGAAGGTTTCGAGCGGCTTAGAAGGATCCATTGCGAGTTCGTCATAGATGCGTTCTTCGAGGACGCGCTCAGGGAGATCAAAGGAAACGGAGCTTTCGATTGCGTCGCAGAGTTCCTTCGTAGCGCGGGATTCTTCGCCGTACTTCTTGGAAGCCTTGATGTTTTCGATGAGGTTGGTGCGGAGTTCGTCCATATCCTTCACGCCGAAACGAGAGAGCATACCTTCGTCAGAAGCGGGGCGCATCTTACGCATCGTCTTGATGGTGATGGAGTACTTCACCGTCTTGCCTGCGAGGTCGGTCACGCGGAAGTCATCAGCGTAGGTAGCGCTGTGTTCAACGGTTTCGCCAATCTTCTTACCGAGGAGCACGGTGCTGAGTGCGGGAATGAATGCATCTTCGCGGAGCTGAACCCAGTATTCTTCGTCTGCAGCGTAGTGCTTAGCGGAGTCAGAGAGAGCTTCCTTATCGAGGTCAGAAGTGAAGGAGATTGCGATGAGGTCCTTTTCGGTAGCCACATCTTCAGCGGCGCCTTCTTCAAAAGAAGCAGCCATCTGACGCAAACCATCCATGCGTTCTGCGATTTCTTCGTCGGTCACTTCGAGATTCATCTTCTTCACCTGCCACTTGGAGGTGTCGGGAAGATCGAATTCAGGAACGGTATCAATGGTCACTGCCACAGAAGCGCCTTCGCCCTGAGCCACCTTGAAATCTTCAATATTCACGAGCGTAGCGATGTTCTTGACTTCTTCGTAAGTCTTGTCGATCATCGTGCGGGTCACGCGCTGGTTGATTTCTTCCTGAATGCTCTTAGAATAAAGCTTTTCAACCTGTGCCCAAGGTGCCTTACCAGGGCGGAAACCGGGGATCTTAGCCTGAGCCGTGAATGCGCTACGCACACCCTTGATGATAGGATCGATTTCTTCAGCTGTCGCTTCAACAATTACCTTCACGCGGCAAGCAGAAACCTTCTGGATGTCAGTCTTCATGTGCAAATCCTTTTGCTTTCAAAATAAATGTCCCATTAAAATACCACATTTCCCCAAAAATCGCAAGAAACAAAAAACACCTCCACGACAAAAACCATTGACCTCATAATTACTTACATACGTACGCACGCAGTAGGCATCGCTTTTAAATGCTTTCTCACGCCCTTCGCCTCGCCCCTGCCTCCCCCTCCTCTGTTGCCTGCCATCCTAAATACCCACCCTACCCTATTTACTTTCGTAAAAGCCCCTTTTAAACTCAGAATGTCAATGAGATTCAAATGAACATCAATTGACTTTCTCCTCTTAGCGAAGTTGTCTTGGGATGAAAGAAGGCTTGTATGCGAATACGTATAGCGTTTGAGCGTATTCATTGATGCACTGCTTACTTGTAGACACAGGTCTGCGTTCTTAGAAATTCTTTTTTGTAGCCATAGGGAAATGTGCCATACTTTTATTGTCTTTTGATGTTTCGGGATTGTTCATGCGTGCGGACAGTTACGTAGACATTCCCCTCTTCAAAAGGTTACTATTAGGGAGGCTTGTCATGTGCACAGCCATTTCCTTCAAAACAACGAACCATTACTTCGGTCGTAACCTTGACTTGGAGTATTCGTATCACGAAACCGTTACGATTACGCCTCGTCATTATTCATTCCACTTTCGCCATGTTCAGGCACCTCCTCAACATTTGGCGATGATTGGAATCGCTTACGTCAACAGCGGTTATCCCCTTTATTATGACGCAGTCAACGAGGCCGGCTTGGGGATGGCTGGTCTCAACTTCCCTCAAAATGCTATCTGGAAACCTTATGATGAGACGAAGGACAACGTATCGCCCTTTGAACTTATCCCTTGGATTCTGGGATTTTGCAAAACAGTCGATGAAGCGTGCGCGGCATTACAGCGGGTCAATCCGCTGAACGAAGCGTTTTCGGACGCACTTCCGCTCTCACCGCTTCATTGGTTGCTTGCAGACGCCACACGAGCCGTCACAGTGGAGTTTTGTGCAGACGGGCTTCACCTTCATGACAATCCTGTAGGCGTACTAACCAATAACCCGCCATTTGAGTTTCAAATGTTCAATCTCTCGAACTACCTGAAACTCTCTAAAGAGCCACCCCAAAATACATTTTCTAACAAGGTCACGCTTGAACCTTACAGTCGCGGCATGGGAGCGCTTGGACTTCCAGGAGATCTCTCCTCTGCCTCACGATTTGTAAAAGCGGCCTTTACGAAGATGAATAGTGTGTGTACTTCTGACGAAGCGGGAAGCATTGCACAATTCTTCCACATCTTACGATCTGTTGCCCAACAACGTGGATGCGTACACCTTGATGATGATAAATACGAGTACACCATCTACACCTCCTGCTGTAATGCTCGCGCAGGCATTTACTACTACGCGACTTACGAAAACCAAACCATTCACGCAGTGCATCTCCATTCCGAAGATCTTGAATCCGAGACACTGGTTAGTTATCCACTGCTGAAAAACCCAACGGTTCTACATCAAAATTGAAGAACCTCAAATTAACAAAACCCGACCTGCCGCAAGACCGATCGGGCTTTGTTTGGAAAAAGTAGTAAAACTCCTCTACAACAGCCACTCTCTGAACATCCTTGCTCTGCCATATTCCCACAATCAGGCGTCATCTGGTGTACGTTGGCAATTAAGGTTGTTTTGACATTTAAAAAGGGTTGTTTTCATTAGGCAAAAGAGGTACTTTTCAATCTCAAAAAGGCTTGTTTCCATTTAAGGAATCTCTTGTAGGGTGTTTTATTCCACGTGTATCACGTGATGAAGCTTCCCTTTTTTCATGCAGTACGCGAGTGCATTCGCAGTGCCTCGAGAAGTTGGCTTAGCAAACGCAAGCACGAATTCTGCGTGGTCTACAATTTGACGATTACGAATAGGCCCTGCACTTCTACCGTGGCGCGCCCAATCCGCAGGGTAAATCGTCATCTTTACCCCTAATTCCTGCGCCAATCGCATCGCTAGCGTATCTACGCCTGGCGCGCCACCCGATACGATCTCCTTTAGCATAGACAAATCAAACAAGCCCACCACCGCACGTTTCACCACCGCATAATCCGTAAAATCACGCGACCCTACAATGGCTAATTTCTCAACTTGAAACATCGTCCTTCTCTCTTCCTTCTGCAAATAGCCCTAATTTACTCATTTGAACAATAACACAATAACACATGGCAACAAAATAAAGGTCGCCCGCAAAGCGACATTTTCATCCGCCTCTCCTACGCGCATGCCCTTAATCCCCTTTTTAACAAACAAAACGACCGGCCGCAAGACCGATCGTTTGTGTTATTAGCAAAGTGCTTAAGTTTACTTTGCAGCAGGAACTTTCTTGACAGTCTTGACTTCTGCCACGCCCTTGAGCGTGCCAGGATAGCCAGTAGCCACACACTTCACCTTCTTATAGACGATATAGTCTTCGGTGTCGATGCGATAAGTAGCACCGAGCAAGTAGTCTGCATCGTTTGCAGCGCATGCCTTGTACGTAGCACCCTGCTGAGCGACCTTGTTGGGGCTCGTAAAGAGGGAGAGACCCGTATTGGAACGTACGACGAAAGCATCGTCTGCGTATTCGGTGACGCCCCAGTTGAGAATGCCGAAGAGGCTATTCACGGTAGCTTCGCCAGAAACAGTCGTTGTCTTCACATCAATGGAAGGAGTGTACACCTTACGTACGACAACTTCAGTAGGTACAGCGCCGTCATTCGTATTTACCGCAGTGCAGCCTGTCATCAAAGCAACAAGTGCCAAGCTAGCAAAAGCAAGCATTTTCTTCATGAGAGTATTCCTTTCGTATAGAGTGTTGTCGTGAACACCTCTATGACACATGCCACATCCGAGTTCACAACAATATATTAAAACTTCCCATTTTGTTCGTCAATTAAAAAGACAATCACGCGCGCGAAAACAAATAATTACTTCTCTATTTTTATTGAAGTCACATATGATTACGCGTAAATTTAAAGAAAGTGCACACTTTTCTATTGCTTTTCATCTATTATTTTGATACCTTATGTGCACTTTATTTGAGCGGAGCGTAGCGCAGTCTGGTAGCGCGTTTGGTTCGGGACCAAAAGGTCAAGGGTTCAAATCCCTTCGCTCCGACCATTTTAAAGCACCCGTGGTGGAATTGGCAGACACGTAAGATTCAGGTTCTTATGCCGAAAAGCGTGTGGGTTCGAGTCCCACCGGGTGCACCAAAAACGATGCCCCCATCGTCTATCGGTTAGGACACAAGGTTCTCATCCTTGGAAGAGCGGTCCGACTCCGCTTGGGGGTGCCATCGGAGAGGTGGCAGAGCCTGGTTGAATGCACATGACTCGAAATCATGCGTGCCGCAAGGTACCGGGGGTTCGAATCCCTCCCTCTCCGCCATTTTTATTTTGGAAGGTTGCCATCTCAAAAGGGATGGCTCTTTTTGTCAGGAGGCACTATGGCCAAACGTGGTGGTAAAAAGAACGAAGACAGTGTGAAGTGTTCCTTTTGCGGAGAAGACGTTAATCCGCGCGACTGCATTCATGGCGTATTGAACGATGCAGTCTTGTGTCGTGAGTGCGCAGAAGCACTGACGCGTAACATGCTTGAACAGTCTCCTGAATACCATCACATGATGCAGCTCATTGCCTCTATGGAGGGGAATGACGCCGCAAAGAAGGCCTCCGACAAGCCACTCCCGAAGTTGAACGTCCCTGCGCCTGCCAAGATTAAGGAATTCTTGGATCAGTACATCATTGGCCATGACCGCGTAAAAAAGCTCTTAGCCGTTTCTGTGCACAACCACTATAAGCGTTTGCAGCAGGATGACGTGGCTTCTCAAGACTTTGAAGACGTTGAAATTGAAAAGAGTAACGTGCTTCTTATCGGCCCGACGGGTTGCGGCAAGACGCTCTTCGCCAAGACACTCGCAAAGATGCTCAATGTACCTTTCGCAATCGCAGACGCCACCACCGTAACTGAAGCAGGTTACGTCGGCGAAGACGTTGAAAACATTCTTCTCTATCTTTTGCAGAACTGCGGCATGGATGTGCGTCAAGCAGAACGCGGCATCATCTACATTGACGAAATTGATAAGATTGCCCGCAAAACCGAAAACACCTCCATCACACGCGACGTGAGCGGCGAAGGCGTGCAGCAGGCGCTCTTGAAGATTATTGAAGGCACCACGGCACACGTTCCCGAAAAGGGCGGACGTAAGCACCCACAAGCCGAATACATTCGTATGAACACGAGCAACATCCTCTTCATCTGCGGTGGTGCATTCGTAGGTTTAGACGAAAAGATTAAGAGTCGCTTGGGTAAGGCCTCCATTGGTTTCGTTGATTCCGAAGCCGATGCACGCGCCGAAAGCGACCGCATCCTCTCCAAGGTGCAGCCCGAAGACCTTGTTAGCTTTGGCCTTATTCCTGAATTTGTCGGCCGTATTCCCGTCATTGCCAAGATGGAAAATCTTGAAGAAGCCGAACTCGTACGCATCTTGACCGAACCGAAGAACGCAATCGTTCGCCAGTATCAGAAGTTGCTCGCGATGGAATCCGTCAGCCTCGCCTTTGATCCTGACGCACTTACCGCGATTGCAGCCGAAGCAATCAAGCGCAAAACAGGCGCGCGTGGTTTGCGTGCGATTATGGAACAAGTCATGGAAGACTTTATGTACGAACTTCCTGGCAACCCCGAAGCAAAGGGTACCACGCTTCAGATTACCGCAGACATCGTGCGCGAAAAGCTCACGGCACGCCAGTAATCTTAAGGCTTTAAACAACAAGAGCAGCCGTCCATTGGGGCGGCTCTTTTGTTTTCACACAATCACTTTCACATAATCACGCTTCCCCTTCATACCACAGCATCTTCCTCTTTCTAATCACACTTTCCCTTCATGCCACAGCTCTTCCTCTTTCTCTCTTAACGCAAATCATATTCACAACCCTCAATAAAACAAAGGGCGCCCCGAAGGACGACCTTTGAATAATTTCTCCGCAGAGAATCGTTAAGCTACGGCTTACTTACCAGCAGCAACGATTGCAGCGAAGGAGTCAGCCACGAGAGCTGCGCCGCCGATGAGACCGCCATCGATATCAGGCTTAGCCATCAAATCAGCTGCATTTTCCGGCTTCATAGAACCGCCATACTGGATACGGACCTTGTCAGCCTGTTCAGGATTCATCTTAGCCAAGGTGGCGCGGATGAGCGCGTGCACTTCCTGAGCCTGAGTGGAGGTAGCGGTCTTACCGGTACCGATAGCCCACACGGGTTCATAAGCGATCACGATCTTAGCGAAATCTTCCTGGCAGCCAGCAAGGTCTTCAGTGACCTGCTTGATGATGACAGCTTCCATCTTACCAGTTTCGCGTTCTTCAAGCGTTTCACCCACGCAAACGATCGGCGTGAGACCTGCAGCGAGAGCAGCCTTGAGCTTGAGGTTGACGGTTTCGTCGGTTTCTGCGAAGTACTGACGGCGTTCAGAGTGGCCGAGAATCACGTACTTCACGCCAAGATCCTTGAGCATACCAGCGGAGATTTCGCCAGTGTATGCGCCAGCATCCTTCCAGTGCATGTTCTGAGCGCCGAGACCAATCTTGGAGCCTTCGAGAGCAGCAGCTGCAGCAGGAATAGCGGTGTAAGGCACGCAAACAACGACTTCAACGCCGCAGTCACCGTCATTGGTGGCGGCACGAATTTCCCCGATCAAAGCGGCTGCTTCGGAGGGGAGCTTGTTCATTTTCCAGTTACCGGCGACAATTTTCGTACGCATGGTGTTGGGTTTCCTTTCTGAAGGGTTTAACTTAAAGTACAGGTTGCTTTCCGATACAATCTTGATCGCAACATTCACAATTCCCGTCGCAAGCCATTTCCGAGACATCTAAGGCAAGTTCCTCAAAACGTTGTTCGGAGATTTCCTCTACAGAGAGGGCTTGCGCAACGGTAAAGTCCGCGAAATCTGTTTCAGGCGGGAAGGTCAACATGTAGAACTTTCCAGAAACGATTTCCTTAAATTCAAAGTATTCGAAGTCATCTGCGGCATGCGTTTCAGCGGTAAGGCCGAGACGTTCGTAGAGTGCTTCGCCGACATCAGCATCGAAGTTGAGCAAATCTGTCAAATCCTCTGCCGAACACGCAATTTGCGTATCGCTTACATAGCGCAAATCAAAGTCTTCTTCAAGACCTTCATCTTCGCCGCAATCGCAGTCTGGGTCACCGCAATCGCATGCGGAATGGCCCCATGTTTCATCTTCATGGTCATGGCAACCACATCCACATGCTGCGTGATGCGTTTCAACTTCAGGATTCACTGTTTCAAATTCTTCGGTCATTTGTGTTATCACACCTATAGGGATTCATCAAACTTACGGCAATACCTGATAATAAATCACACGATCAGGCAATTCGCCATAGGCATCGCGCCACACCAATGCCACCGCGCGCGCAGTGGAAAGCGGGCGGAACTTCGACAACTCACGACCCGAGTTGTACGCAATCGCGTCTGCACGAAGGATATAGAGGAAGAGCTGCTGACGATCACCAAAGCATTCCTTCGCCACCGAAAGCAAGGTGGTCATATCCTTCTGACCTAACTTCTGATCCGATGACTTCGTATCATTATAAGCGGCCAAACGATCGGCAAACGTTGCACCTGCGACACCTTCCTGCATGATGAAGTCAAGTGTACGAGGACGTTCAGGCTGTGCCGTAGGACCTCCTTCAAAGAGCTTGTGACTGCCATTCCAATTACGGCGATTACGCGGACCGCCCGATGTCGGTAAGGGGAAGAGATACTTCGTAACGAATTCATCATACTTCGGCGGTTCAAGCGTATTCACTTTAACCTGCTTCAAGGTCGAATCCAAGTCTTTGACCATCTCTTCCGAAACGCGATAAACGCTCGAAGCCGACGTCAGACGATCATACGTGACCTTCGCAGCCTGTTTGATGCAAGACGGAATACCCAACATCGCAAATTGACGAAGCTGCTGTGCGACATAGTAATTGTCCTGAGCTGCGAAGACATTCACCAAGCCACGATGTTCTTCAGGGAAATGTTCGCTTGCGAAGGAACCAAAGCACTGCACCAGTTTCGTGTAACGCGAGTAATCCATCGCGCCATCCTTCAAATCCACCACAGGAATCGTACGGAAGAAGGAGGCCTTCGCGACCGAGTTATAATAATTCGAGACAGAGTTTCGATTATAACTCGTTCCACCCGGATGCCATTGGTCAACGCTCATCGGCACAGGCAAGAAGCCCACTTCACCCGGAAGCAAGAGTTGGCCAGAGTCATTATGACCATAGCGGATGTCTTCCACCATTAAGCCCCAAGAGAACGGGATGTACGATTCATTCTTTTCTGCGTAATCCTGCTGAACGGTAGAAGCGCCATTA
>JAZRAG010000104.1:0-17003 GCA_045634445.1 Candidatus Spyradenecus sp.
ACTTGAAAATGGCGTTCTCCTCGCAGAAGAAGAACTTGACATCCTTCAGCACGAAGTGTCGCAGTTCTTGGGTGTGATTATGACCACGAACCTGCCCTCCGATGTGGCCAATCGTGCACGTATGCTGTTGCGCGTGGCTGACGAATTGGAATCGGTTTCCGATGATGTGGCAGCCCTCGTTAAGCAGTTTATCCGCATGCGCAAACATGAGATGCAACTCTCTGAACGTGGCCAGGCCGACTTAATCAGTTTGCATGATATGTGCCGCGCCTTTGCTGGCACCGTTTGCGAAGCCTTCCGTCAAGGTAAAACCCACGCAGTGGATTTGCTCAATCACATGCATTCGGATGCTTCTGGCATTACCGCTCGTGTGAAGGAAATCCGTAAGGCTCAGATGACCCGTATGGCAGAAAAGGACCCGACGCTCAATCCTTTGTGCAGCGTGGTTGTTTTGGACATGCTTAACCTTTACCGCCGTTTGAAGGAAGACTGCCTCAATATCGGTGAAGCGATGCTTGAAGAAGGTCGCGTTTAAGCGCTAATATTCCCCACTAATCTGGAGAAATACTTATGCAAATGTTAGCAGACGTGGCATCTAAGTTCACCCTTATCTCAGCAGAACTTTCGGCAATTACGATCATCTCCTGTGCATTGGGTGGCCTTGGCATCTTCCTCTTAGGTATGCAACAAATCTCCGAAGGTCTCCAAGGTGTAGCTGGTCCTAAGATGCGCAAGCTCGTGGCCGCGGCCACAACCAACCGCGTCGCGGGCGTTGTTACAGGTACCGTAGTGACGGCCATTATTCAGAGCTCATCCGTTACCACAGTGATGGCCGTGGGTATGGTTACCTCTGGCATTATGACCCTCACTCAGGCGATTAATGTCATTGTTGGTGCAAATATCGGTACCACCGCTACTGCATGGTTGGTAGCCACCTTCCCCAAAATCGGCATTACAGCCATCGCCTTCATCATTGGCATCTCAACCATTATCTACCTCTTTGCTAAACGTGAAGGTTGGAAGTTTGTGGGCCTTATCTTCCTTGGATTAGGTCTCATTTTCTTCGGCTTAGACTTTATCAAGGGGGCGATGGACCCTATCGCAGACTCGCAGGGTTTGCGTGATGCGATGGCGATGTTTAGCGCCTGTGATGCGACTGGTACCTTCTCTGCATGGGGCATGATTAAGTGTATCTTTGTGGGTATGGTCGCGACGGCGATTGTACAGAGCTCCTCTGCCACTACGGGTATTGCCATCATTCTCGTTGCGAACGGCAGTATCAACTTCTACTCCGCTGCCACCTTGGTACTCGGCATGAACATCGGTACAACGATTACCGCATGGCTCGCAGCGCTTGGCGCTCCTACGAACGCTCGTCGTGCAGCCCTTGCTCACTCGTTGTTCAATATCATCGGCACAGTCATTATGGCACCGCTTTTCCCCATTTGTTTGCCAATTGCCAACAAGATGTTTGGCATTGACGCAATGGATGCCACCTCTCTCACCTTCGCTGTCGCAGGTGTTCATACAGCCTTTAACCTCATTAATACTTGCATCTTCTTACCCATCGTGACGCAATTCGCGAACCTCATCACACACATTATCCCCGATGCGAAGGTGCATGAATTGCCGCGCTTGACGGTCTTGAATCCTCTTAAGATTGCCCCTGTCGTGGCAGTGGAACAGGCCCGTAAGGAAGTGGAACAGATGAGTACGCGTTGCGAAACCATTATTGATGATCTTCGCACCTGTTTGGTGGGCAACTCCACTGAAGAAGACGAAAATGACATCTTCCACGCAGAAGAAGAACTCGACCTCCTTCAGCACGAAGTTTCGCAGTTCTTGGGTGTGATTATGACCACCACCCTTCCCTCTGATGTGGCAAATCGTGCACGTATGCTCTTGCGTGTGGCAGACGAATTGGAATCGGTTTCCGATGATGTGGCAGCGCTCGTCAAGCAGTTTATTCGTATGCGTAAGGCCGAGATGAAGCTCTCGGAACGTTGCCAGGCCGACTTGCTCAGCTTGCATGATATGTGCCGCACCTTTGCAGGCACCGTTTGCGAAGCTTTCCGTCAAGGTAAACTTCACGCGGTGGATTTGCTCAACCACATGCATTCGGACGCCTCAAGCATCACCGCTCGTGTGAAGGAAATCCGTAAGGCTCAGATGACCCGTATGGCAGAAAAGGACCCGACGCTCAATCCTTTGTGCACCGTGGTCGTTTTGGACATGCTTAACCTCTATCGCCGTTTGAAGGAAGACTGCCTCAACATCGGTGAAGCGATGCTTGAAGAAGGTCGTATGTAAGTTATGAAGCAAATTCAAATTCTTCCCTCTTTACTCGCAGCGAATCTCGCCACATTAGGTGACGAGATTCGTCGTGTGGCAGATGCAGGCGCAGATGCCCTCCATTTAGACATTATGGATGGCCATTTTGTGCCCAATCTTTCCTTTGCTCCAGACACCTCTGCTCTCTGCCAGAAATACCTACCTGCAGGTTTTCCCATTAATACCCACTTAATGATGACGAATCCTGACAAGTATGCTGGGCGCTTCATCGAAAAGGGAAGCAACACGATTCAATTCCATTTGGAAGTGCGTGATCGCTTTGATGTCAAAGCCTTAGCTGCAGAAATTCGTGCTGCGGGCGCACGTGTGGGCTTAGTCTTAAATCCTGATACACCGGCAGAAGTTGTGCGCCCCTACCTTGACTGTGCAGATGAAATTCTCTGCATGACCGTTTTCCCTGGTTATGGTGGCCAATCCTTCATCAAAGACGTACTTCCAAAGATTACCGAAATTCGCCAAATGGCACCCGAAATGGACATTATGGTGGATGGAGGCGTCAACTTTGAAACGGCAGAACTTTCTGCCGCAGCTGGTGCAAATGCCTTTGTTGCGGGCTCATTCCTCTTCAAACAAGCGGACATGAAGGCTGCAGTTGAAGAACTTCGCGCACGCTGTACGCAAGCTTTTAAGGCATAAATCAAATGTCTGACATCGGCAAACGCGTAGTCAAAGAACTTGGGCGCTATCCAATAGCGCCCTTGTTATGGAAATACTCACTTCCCTCCATCGCAGGGATGCTCGTCTCGGCACTCTACAATGTTGTCGACCGTCTCTATGTGGGACGTTGCGTGGGGCCTGATGGCTTAGCAGGCTTTGCGCTCACCTTCCCTGCAATGTTGGTAACTGTGGCCTTTGGCACCTTGATTGGTCACGGTACTGCGACGCGCATTTCAATTGCGATGGGCCAAGGGAAACGGCATGTCGCGCAGTGTTACCTTGGGCAAGCAATTTGCCTCTTCATCATCCTTTCAACGACCCTCTACCCGCTTTGTGCAATTTTCGTAAAACCGATTCTCCTCATTGCAGGTGGCACGCCAGATACAGTTAAGTACGCAGCTCCTTATATGCAAGTAGTTTACTGTACCGTACTCTTTCAGTATCTCGCACACGCACTGAATAACACCCTCCGTGCAGATGGCTTCCCGCGTAAAGCACTCATTTCGATGTTGCTTGGCGCCATCATCAATGTCATTCTTGACCCCTTCTTCATTTTTGATGAAGTCAATCTCTACTTCTTCAAGGTGCCAGGATTTGACATGGGGATTGTGGGCGCAGCTATTGCTACGGTAATTGCACAAATTATCACCTCTATTTGGGTGATGAGCCACTTCTTGCGTAAGAACGCCACCCTACCGCTCAAGTTTGGTTATATTAAGCTTTATAAGCCTCTTCTGGGTGGCATGCTCTTCCTTGGGTTACCGCCCTTTGCGCTTAATATCGTAGGGTGTGGTGTCAATACGCTTTACAATGTTCTCTTCTGTCGATATGCACCCTCGATTGAGATCGCAGAACGTGAAATCGCCTCTATCGGCATCATTATGACCATTCAGATGTTGCTCTGTATGCCGGTATTAGGCGTTGCAATGGGGATGCAGCCGCTTCTTGGGTTTAACACGGGTGCGAAAAACTACGCTCGCGTCCTCAAAACCTTCAAGCTTGCAGCATGGTGGGGAGGCGGATGGACCTTTATTGCCTCAATCTTAACGATTCTCTTTAGAAAACAGATCTTCAACCTCTTCTGTAGTGAAGAGATGGCAGCAGACCTTCTAACCTATGGCGCCGACAATATGATGCTCTTCTTTATGGGCTTCCAATTTGTAGGTTATGCCATCTTAGTGGGTCAATACTTCCAAGCGATTGGGCGCGGTACGATTAGTTTGACGATGACACTTTCGCGTCAGCTCTTCCTCTTAGTACCGATGTTATTAATTTTTCCGTATTTCTTTGGATTAATCGGCATTTGGTATGCTGCGCCCGTTTCAGATGTGCTTTCAGTTCTTATGGCGATTGTCTTCCACCTCATTGAACGTCGTCGACTCTATCGCCTCATCGCTGAAACAAGTGTTATTCCTGCTTAATCGCTAAAAGAGAAAACAGAAAATCCGCAGCAAACACTGCGGATTTTCTATTTTAATGCACCTGTTTTGATATTACCAAAGCCCAAGGAGCGCTTCTAACAGTAGTGTAACCGTTGTGATTCCGACCCAGCATGCGCCGCCTAACAGGATTGCCTTACCACCCGAACGAATCAATTTCACAATATCCGTATTGAGACCAATGGCAGCCATTGCCACAACAACAAGGAATTTCGATAACGCCTTCATTGGAGCAAAAACCGACTCTGCCACACCACAGCGAACACTTATCGTTGTAATCAACGCTGCCACGACAAACCATACTACGAAAAATGGGAAAACCTTTCGCAATGAAACATTTCCCTTTTCGCTTGAATCTTTACGTAAATTCATAAAACTCAAGCCTAAAACAATCGGAATAATTGCCAAAGTGCGCGTCAATTTCACCGTAACAGCTTTCTGCAAGGTCGCAGAGCCTAATTGATGCATTGAATCCCATGTAGATGCTACCGCAGTAACGGAAGAAGTGTCATTCACCGCTGTTCCCGCAAAAATACCAAAGGTTTCACCACTTAGGGTATCCATCCCTAAAACGGTACCTAATATCGGGAAAATCAATGCAGCAAGAATATTAAAGAAAAAGATTACTGAAATCGCCTGCGCCACTTCATCGTCATCGGCATCAATCACGGGAGCGGTCGCTGCAATCGCAGAACCGCCACAGATTGAAGAGCCCACTCCCACCAAAGTTGCGATTCGTTTTGGCACATTGCAAAAGCGTTGCACCAAGTAAGCAATCACAAGCGACGTTGTAATCACTGCCAAGATAATCGGAAGCGCTTGCGCACCAGAACGCAGAATAACCGACAAATTTAAGCCAAAGCCGAGTAAAATTACCGCCCATTGAAGCACTTTCTTAGAAACCCAACGAATTCCCTTCTCCATGGTGGCACGCTGGCGCTTTATCAAAGGCGCCACACACATACCGCCTAAAATCGCAATGACAGCACCGCCTACTAATGGAAAATACTTCCCTAAAATCCATGCTGGCAGTGCAATTAGCACACACATCACAATGCCACACCAATGTTCTTTGAACCAATTCATCTTAACCTCCTTTGGTCATCTAAATCATCACCTTGCATTAGTAGTATAATGCTTTTTGAAGGTGGATGCACTCAAAATCTTTACTTATCAGAGAGAGATTTACCCTTTACCCTCTTTTCACTATAAAAATGCCTACACCCAAACAGATGTAGGCATTCTCAAATAACGGACATCAACAGATGTGAACGAATGTTAGTCTTCTGCACGCCAACGACGTGCAGCTTTCTTGTCTGCATGATGCGATTTATCATCTAACATACGTGCACGTTGGCGACGAGAACGACGGCGCTTCTGACGGCGAATCTTCTCTTGTTCCTGCCGTTTACGTGACTTTTCACCATCACGTACCTCTAGAATACGTTCAGCCAAAGCGCGACGCGCAAGCCAACGATTATCTTCTCGAGAACGACTACTTTGAATTTTAACCGCTTCCCCACTCGGCACATGCGTAAGACGAACGGCACTAGAAGTCTTGTTAATTTTTTGCCCGCCCGAACCAGAACCAAGGACGAACTGCTCACGCAATTCGTCCTCTTTTAATCCAGCTCGCGCCATCAACGCGACAATCGCTTCAATTGTTGCAGGCGAGAGGGGCATCGTTTTCCCTAGCGTTTAGCGCTTACTTGACGCGCAAGAGGAAGTAATTCTTCTTACCCTGACGAAGCAACAATACCTTGCCTTCAATCAACTGTTCATCTGCGATAACAGCATTGACATCCGTCACCTTGATGTTGTTAATCGAGAGACCGCCGCCCTGAATCAAACGACGAGCTTCACTCTTACTCTTCACAAAGCCACATGCAGTCACGACATCCATCACGGGCTGACCCGCAATCGCTTCCAAGGAGGCAGAAGGCACATCTGCTGCAATACCTTCGAGATCTGCCGCTGTGAGACCTTCCAAAGAACCGCCAAAGAGCACCGCAGAAGCCTTCTTTGCAGATTCAAGACCAGCTTCACCATGCACTGCACGCGTCAACAATTCAGCAAGCACGCGCTGTGGTTCACGCTGTTCGGGGTGTTCCTTCAAAGAGGTATCCAACTCTGCAATGCGGTCTTCATCCAAGAAGGTGAAAATGCGCAAGTAACGAATCGCATCCGCATCCAACGTGCGTAAGAAGAACTGATAGAAGGCGTAAACGCTCGTCTTATCAGCATTCAAGAAGATTGCATTACCGGCAGACTTACCAAACTTCTGACCATTGGCATCGCACACCAAAGGAATCGTCAAACCATGGCATTCAGAACCAGGGTTCAAGCGGTGAATCAAGTCGGTACCCGCGGTGATATTACCCCACTGGTCAGCACCGCCGACCTGCATCGTGCACCCATAGTGCTTGTTGAGGTAATAGAAGTCATAGCCCTGAAGAATCTGATAGGTGAACTCCGTGAAGGTCATCGAGTTCGTCTCAGCATTCAAGCGCTTCTGCACCGAATCCTTGGCCAACATCGGCTTCATGCGGAAAAGCGTCCCCACTTCGCGCAAGAAGGGCAATACGGAATAATCCTTGTACCAATCGTAGTTGTTGAGCAAAATCGCAGGATTGGTCGGATGATTAAAATCCAAGAAACGAGAAAGGTTTTCCTTAATCCCTTCCAAGTTACGCTGCAAATCTTCCACAGAGAGGAAATTGCGTTCGGTCGAACGTCCCGAAGGGTCGCCAATCATACCCGTAGCACCACCCACAAGCGCAATCACCTTGTGACCTGCGCGCTGGAACTGCGCAAGCATCTGAATGGCCACATAGTTGCCCGCCTGCAAACAAGATGCCGTCGGGTCAAAGCCTGCGTAAACGGTCTGGGGTGTCTCAAGCAATTCAGCCATTTTGGCTTCATCGCACGTGCAAGTATCCACCAGATGACGGGACTTCAAAAAATCAAAAAACTTCATCGCTCAATAACCTTGAAACTGATTCGTTACATTAATATTAAAAATAAACGTGCAAAGTATAACAAATTTCCCTCATGAAAACAGTACTCATTCCGTTTTTTAAAACGATTTGACACGCATTTTCTCTTTTGTAACTACTTTCATCGAGAAAAAGTAAAAAATCTCATCAAAAATAACGTAAAAATCAACATTTCTTACACATCCATCCATTTACAGAGTCGCATTTTTTGATAGACTAATGACGTTATGGGAATTTCTCGTCATATTGTTGTCTCTCTCGTCGCATTAATGCTGACGCTCTTCACGTGGTTGGGCGGTGGTATCGTCCCCAAATGGCTCTCCACTTGGACCCCTTGGTTGACCCTACTCATCGCAGAAGCAATGTTCCTCTTGCCCGAACAGCGTCGCAATGAAACATTACTTGACGCGCGCGCTCGCGTCTGGCATACCCTCTTACGTGACCCTTTAACATGGCTTGCGGTTGCACTCACCCTCTTTTTGACCATCCAGTGGTTAAATGCTTACACCTTCTTGGAATGGGTGCCCACCGATAAAGCATGGAAGGTGGTCTCGCCTGCGTTTGAATGGTTGCGCCATCCAGATGTCGCTGCGCTTACGGCAAAGCCCCCTGCAGACCCCACACAGCCGCTCTATATACCCATCGCAAATTCAATTCCCGTGCCTTGGCTTCCGCATGCTTTACGTGCAGATGAAGCTTGTACGGTCTTAGCATGGTTTACCCCTGTACTCGTGGCGCTTTTAGCCATTCGTCACGCCACCTTACGCCACTCAAAGCGCATGTTATGCACTTTTATTTGTGCAATGACCTCCGTCTTGGCAATCGCAGGAATAATTCAATATCTTGTGGATGGCTCCTTCTTGTATTGGGGTATGAAGAGTAATGCCTTCTTCTTCGCCACGTTCGGATATCCCAACCACGCAGCCTGCTTCTTCCCTGCGGTAATGGCCCTCTCAATTGGCATGCTCTTGTGGAATCTCGAACATCGCGAACATACCCGTATCCCCGGATGGCTCTACATCGTTTCAGCAATCCTTTGTGCGATTTCTGCCGTCCTTTCGGGCTCGCGTGCAGGCGTACTCTTTACCTTGGCAATCATGGCCTTTACAACGCTTTATGTGCCTATTCGCTACTTCGGTTCAATGTCAACTCGCCTAAAGATCGCAGTTCCCACCCTCCTCTTCTTGGGCGCGTTCATTGTCATTGGCTCTGCAGCCTTCCGCATCTATGCAGTAAATGCGAATCAAGAACGTACACTTGCGCTCAAACAAGCGGTTACGCCTGAAGAACAAGCCGCCGCTTTCGCGCTCCCGTCCTATCGCACAATTCCCTCTGTGGACACCGTCTTAAAGGAAATCGGCGACACCGATTGGGCCACCTTTATCGAACACCCCATGCTCATGCGTTCGGGTTACCAAGGGATTTTAGCCCTGCGTCAATTAGAGGCTTACCCGTACTTTGGTGCGGGTGCATGGAGTTTCCGTTGGCTCAACGTGCTCTATATTGACAAAAACAATCCAGAAGAACAGAGTTGGTTCAAGAGCCGCACAGGCGTGGGTCAAGCCAATGTCCACAACGACACCCTGCAATTCCTTGCCGAACATGGTTGGGTGGGCTTCACCCTCATGCTTGGATGCATTGCTGCGCTCGCCATTCCCTTCTTCTACACGCTCTTCCGCAGCCCCGCTGTGCCCATGAGTGATAGCGTGGCAGATCGTTGTTGGCTAAACCGCATTTGCGCCTATTGCGTCTTTGCCGCGGTCGCAACGACGATGATTGCGGCTCACAGCTTTATTGATTTGGTCTTCCGTAGCCCAGCGTGTATGATGCTCTACGGATTGCTCTTCGTTTGTGCGAATGGCTTTGTCCCGCGCAAACAACCCACTTCCCCTTTGATTAATCCTCAAAACAAGGAAAATGCCCATGCGTAAAGGTATTATTCTCGCTGGCGGTGCTGGCACTCGTCTCTATCCAGCCACTTTGACGGTTTGTAAGCAACTCTTACCCGTCTACGACAAGCCGATGATCTACTATCCTTTGTCGACGTTGATGTTGGCAGGAATCCGTGAGATTTTAATCATCTCTACGCCTGAAGCCACACCGATGTTTGAAGCCTTGTTAGGCGATGGCTCGCCCCTCGGCTTAAAGCTCTCCTATAAGGTTCAAGACCAACCCAACGGCTTGGCTCAGGCCTTCGTGTTGGGTAAGGAATTCATTGGTGATGACCCTGTTTGCCTCATCTTGGGCGACAACATCTTCTACGGCCAGGGCTTCCGTTCCATTCTTCAGGCAGCTAATGAAGCACAAGGCGCAACCGTATTCGGGTACTACGTGCGTGACCCCGAACGCTTCGGCGTGGTGGAATTTGACGAAAATGGTAAGGCTATCTCCATTGAAGAAAAGCCTGAACAGCCCAAGAGCAACTACGCAGTCACGGGGCTCTACTTCTACGATAACGATGTCGTCAAAATCGCCGAAGAATTAAAGCCCTCAGCACGCGGTGAGTATGAAATCACCGATGTGAACAAGGTCTACTTAGCACAGAACAAGTTGAATGTTCAATTGCTCGGTCGTGGCTTTGCATGGTTGGACACTGGCACGCATGATGCACTTCAGGATGCTGCGAGCTATGTTAAGACGATTCAAGATCGTCAGGACCTCAAAATCGCGTGTATTGAAGAAATCGCTTGGCGTATGGGCTTCATCACGAAGGAACAGATGCTCCGCGCAGCCAAGAAGGTTCGCAAGTCGACCTACGGCGAATACATCTTTGATATCGCACGTCGTGAAGACGGCTTGCGCTAAAACACCTCGCCCTTTGGCATCCCTTAGAGGCGACCCGCTCTCCTCTAAGGGAACAACGCCCGCGGTTCATGCTTGACCCAATGCCGCGGGTCTTTTATACCCCTCGCCCCCACATCATCCTATGCTGATGCCCACTATGAAAAGCCTCCTCATCGCCCTCTGTTGCATTTTGGGAAGCCTCCCGTGCTTCGCCAAGGAGGTGACCTTTCTACGTGAGGCCTTCATCACTTGTTACGCAGCATCGCAGGGTAAGGCGATGGACTACAATCATTGGGCACATCTCGTTGCAGAGGTGGGCGATTCCTACATGGTGGAAGCCATTGCAGAAGCGTATGGCCGCACCTACACCTCCACCAAGTGCATGGCCATTGAGACCGCAGAAACGCTCTTAGCCGCCTTCCCGCACAATGACTTCCTGCTGAATCAAGTCGCTTGGACCTACTACCTGCTCGGCACCCATACCGAACGCGCCTACCAGCTCGCACGCAGTATTCAATGCCATCAAATTGCCACGTTAGACACACTCGCCATGGTAAGCTGTCGCAATGGGTACCCTGCCGATGCGTTACAACTCTACTTTGACATTCTCCCACGGGTCTATGTCGACATCACGATTAATACCCCGCTAGCGGACTACCTTCGAGCCATCACCATTTACAATCACATGGGCGACGTCCTCTACAAAAATAAACTCTATCGTGAAGCAACGCTCGTCTGGATCGAGGCCTACACCCTTACTGAGTCCATCAAAGAAGCCATTAATCCAGACATTTTCCCAATCTTTGATTATGACTATCCGCGCTTAAAACAAAAGTTAAGAGCCATCAAGATTAAGATGACGGCTGATTCCGCAAAGACAAGAAAGTAAGCGTTTCAAAGTGCGCTGTACGCGGGAAGAAGTCAAATAACTGCATTGAGTCAATCTGATACTGTTCGCTCAACTGCGCCAAGTCGCGTGCTAAAGTGTCGGGACCACACGAAATATACGCAATCCGTTTCGGTAAATATTCCAAAATATTCTGACGCACTTCATCTGAAAGACCATCGCGCGGCGGGTCTACAATCCACGCATCTGCAGTCGGTAAAGGTCGTGGCAAGCATTCACTCGGCGCGCAACGATACTCCGCCTTAATTCCTAAACGACGTGCATTTTCTTTAGCCGAAGCCACAGCAGAGGGTGACGTTTCCAAACCAAAGATCTCGGTTGCACCTGCTTGTGCAGCCACAAATCCAAAGAGGCCTGTACCGCAATAAAGGTCAAAAACTCGTTTACACCCCTTCATTCCCTCACGGAAAGCGTCTAACAACAATTCTGCGCACGGTAGATTCACTTGGAAAAATGCATCTGCAGCCACAGTAAGTGATAAACCTGCGACATTTTCCGTCAAGGTTTCCGTTGGTGGGCGCCCTAACCCCGCGACAACGCCATTCTGCGGTGTATAACGCAGAACCACACGTTCACCTGCCTTCACGCGACGCAAAGCAAGTTTGTCTGCACGCAACTGGCGCAAAAAGGCATTAATGGGTGCGCACGAAAGCGGACACTGCGTAATGGGCACAACCGAACAGTTGTCCTCCCCAATGTATCCCAGGCGCTTACCATCCCAATGAAGCGTCAGTTTATTACGATAATTAAGCGGCTGAGGCGCGGCGACAGGCGGCAATAAATTTGATATCGTTAAACGGCCAATACGTTGTAGCAATGTTTGCAGTTGGTGATGCTTTAGCGCAACTTCTGCAGCATAGTCTAAGGTTGCATAAACCATACCAGGCACAATTGGCCCCTCGGGTTCACAACGATCTGCAGAAGGCGTCAACACCTTCACAAGACGAGCTTGAGCAAAACGCTTTTTACGACGCGTAATTTCAACTTCTACGCGTTCACCAATATAAGCACCCGGCACAAAAATCACACCATCATCTGTACGTGCAACTCCTGCGCCACCATACCCTACGTCTTGAATCGATACTTCCATCGTACTGACCACCTAAGTAAACGTTATGCCAATGCCGTGAAGATCTGTCCACCCCAGCGTACACCATCAGTGAACTGTTCTAACGAGTAAGACTCATTCGGGCAGTGAATACGATCTTCTTGCATTCCAAAGCCAACCAAAAGTGGCGCAGCACCTGTAATGTCACGCAAACGTGCCACAATCGGGATAGAGGCTCCTTCCCATGTCAAAACCGCACCACGCGTGTCAAAGGTATTCAACAAATCATGTGCAATATGCATCACAGGACTATCAATCGGAAGACGGAATCCAGGTTCGCAACCTGTCAAATCGGTCAATTCCAAGGTCAATCCACGTGGGCAATGCTGTTCAAAATGCGTCTTGAGGCATTCCCAAACATGCGTCGGACTCTGCCCCGGTACCAAACGACATGAAATCTTAGCGATTGCATGCGTCGGAATCACCGTCTTAGAACCTGGGCCACCATAACCACTGTGAATGCCATTCACCTCCACCGTCGGACGGAAAGCATTACGTACAATTGCAGGCACACCACGTTCGCCACCTACGGGCAAAACGCCAATTTCGCGTTCGTACGCATTCTCATCAAAGCCGCTTTCCGTTGCGAGCGCAAATTCTGCTTCCGTGGGGTCTTCAATTCCATCACAGAACCCTTCCACTGCGATAGCCCCATCTGCATTATGCAACGATGCCACCAAGGCCGCAATCCCCTGTGCAGGGTTCGGCGCCACGCCACCATGCTGACCCGAATGCAAATCATACTTTGGCCCACGCAAGGTCACCGTAAAGTGCAAAACACCACGTAACCCTGCCACAATTGCGGGACGTCCAGAGGCATCTTTACCCGTATCTGCGACCAATAACACATCCGCCGCAAGACGTTTACGTAAGTCATAAGCCATTTCAGCCAAGACACTACTACCGCTTTCCTCTTGACCTTCTAAAACCACGCGAATTGAGGGCAAGGTTTCACCGCTTTCAATTGCTGCACGAAGCCCTTGCAACATTGAGAACCACTGTCCCTTATCATCTTGCGCACCGCGTGCATAAATGCGCCCCTGACGTTCGGTCGGTTCAAAAGGCGGAGTTTCCCACTGATCCAAGGGATCCACAGGTTGCACATCATAATGGCCATACACCAAAATCGTGCGCTCTGCATTCGGCACAGGACGTTCTGCAATCACAAGTGGTGGCAATGCATCAGACTGCTGCACCAACTCTGCAGCAAAGCCCAACTTCTCCAAAAAAGCCTTAATCCACATGGCACATGCCACGCAATCACCCACGCGTGCAGGATCGGCACCAATCGTTGGAAAACGTAAAAGCGTGTAGTAATCTTCCAAAATTTCGCGCTGATGAAGTTCAAACCAACTATCAATTTGTTCGCGTGTCATATCCTCAACCTTTCTTTCACAATCGAAAAATCCTCAAACGTACTCCGTAAAATACTTAATACGGCAAATCAAAATCCACAAATGAAACATCAATGGCGACTCGTTCGGCTAACCATTCACCGAGAGCTCGCACGCCAAAACGTTCCGTTGCATAATGTCCTGCAAAGTAACCATTTACCTTCAGTTGCTTCGCCAAATTGTACGCCACTAAATTCACCTCACCGCAGAGATATGCATCGAGGCCTTCGGTCGCAGCACTCTCCACGCCCTCTGGCGCACCACCAGAGCAGATCCCTACAGTCTGAATCATCTCAGGTCCATAATCCAAACGTTCCAAACGCTTCGCACCCACCACTTGCGTTACCAACGTAGCAAAATCATCACGTGAAATTGGCTGCGACAAACGCCCCGCCATACCAATCTTCTGCCCATGATAATCCATAAAAGGACGCACCTCTTGGAGGTTTAAAACCTGCGCCAACTGCGCATTATTCCCCAAAATAGGATGCGCATCCAAAGGCAAATGAGCTGCATACACCGCCAAATTCAGACGCATTGCACACTCAAGTAAACGGTAATTCAATCCCGTAATGCGTGCCAACGAATTTCCCCACGAAAACCCATGATGTACAATCACCATCTGAGCTCCATGAAGCGCCGCTGCCTCAAACGTTTCAATTGAAGCATCTACAGCCGTTGCCACAGAGAGAATCTCACCGCGATTCTCAAGCTGCAGCCCATTGTTTGAAACATCCTTATACGCACCCAAACGCAGTTCTGCATCCAAAAGTGCAGCGATTTCATGACACGTCATCGACTTCTCCAAAAAAACCGCGGGTGTCGTCCACGCCGCGGCATTTGAAATTATTCAATCAAATCCTTAGCTCAAAAGCACCACTTCGGGCACCTTAAACTCAGTCCACTTCTCCTGTCGGCCTTCTGAAGTAAAGACCATATTACGATACGCCAAATCATTAAATGTCGCGATACGTAATGCAGGATCCACGCCAATAAAGTTCTGTACGCTCTTCTTACCTGCACGGCTTGCCACCACTGCAGCAGAAAAGTCACGATAAGCCGCTGCCAATGCCGCGATATACGCTGCATCATCACCATAAGGCTCAGCAAAGCGATTCTCGCCCTGCGTCGGTGCAACGGCATTCTTCGCCGTCTTTACCGTCACCTTACCTTCAGGAGAAACAACCGTCCAGGTATTCGCAGTAGACTGTTTCCAATGCACCGAGCCCTTATCGCCATAAATAGAGAGACTAATACCATCAGCCTCACCCAACGCAATCTGACTCACAGCGACCATGCCCAAAGCGCCATTGTTGAAACGCAACATCACCGTGGCATCATCATCCAAAAGACGACCCGCCACTGCAGGACGTCCCACCGCGCAGAGCGCAGCCATCTCAAGACCCGTTGACCACTCTGCCAACAATGCACAAGAGCCGGCCAAGTCATAAATCGCACCCGCCGCACCACAACGACGCGGATCTACGCGCCACCCAGCACTGCGATTACCCGCAGTTTCCAAGCGAACGCCCATCCACCCATGATAATAACGCGTATCCACACGGCGAATATTGCCAATGCCAGCCTCTAACACAAATTTACGCAACTGCGTCAAAGCCGGATAAAACGGGAAGACATACGCCGTCCCATAAAGTTCTTTACACATCAACGTACGACGCTTCAAATTCTGCGCCTCATCCATATTGCAGCTCATTGGCTTCTCAGAAAACACTGGAAAACCTGCATCAAATGCTGCCATCGTCACAGGATAATGCATATTATTTGGCGCGATTACCGTCACCAAATCAATTCGTTCATCCGCCGTAGCCTTCGCCTCACGACGGAACATATCACGATAAACGCCATAAACACGCGAGACATCCAAGCCCAACGACTTCCCCGTCTCAAACGAACGCTGACGCGTAGAACCAAACGCGCCACAGACGAGCTCTAAGCATCCGCTCGCCTCAATAGCTGCACGATGAATCTTGCCAGCGAAAGACTCATTTCCGCCGCCAACCATCGCAATCTTAAGTTTCTTCTGTTGCCTTGCCATAAGCTCAACTTTCTAACAGAATTTAACTCAATTCAAAAGACTCCTCAAGAGAATACAAAAATACTTATTCTCAATATTATGTTACACGATTTTAAAATTAAAATCAATTTCTTTTTACTAAATCTACTGAAATAACACAACATCATCACAAAATGGAAGACATTTAAGGAAAAAATGATAAATGAAAAGAACGATTTCATTTCTTCAATACTTTGTACTATATTTGCCCAGTTATAACTTATTCATTTACAATAACTTATCTTGAATATTTTATGGCGGGCAATTTTAGGCTTAAAATCAGTACAATTTGTACTATTCATGCAAAATTTAAACAGTACAATTTTTGGTGGGGCCAATTATTTTAAGGGGAACTTTCCGCTCGGGAAGAATTCTTAAATAGTACAATTTTTGGCCGGGGACTTTTTAGACCTGTTTAGAAAATTCTAGAAAATAGTACGATTGGCCGAAGAAGTGAAACCTTGTAGATAACTCAAAAAAGTTTTCAACAGGCGAAAAATCATTCAAATTTTCGAAAAGTAAACTTTTCGCGCAGCGGTTCTAAAGTCGGAAAAGAGCGCGCGGGGCGCGGGCCAATGGGAGAGTTTCGCGGAGGGTGGTCGCGCGAGGGTTTATTCTCCTTCGCGTGGAGGCTAAATCCTATTGTAGACAAGTTTATTTTCGCCGCAGGGAATATTAAATTTAGGTGCAATGGTAGGAGTATTTGTGCTATTGTCGTCCAACGATTGAATCAAATTTGACTTTTGGAGGTTTACTATGAAACAGATTCCTCGTTTGTTTGCGGCACTTTGCATTGCGACGCTTGCCACTGTTACATCCTTTGCCGCACCCAATCCGAAATGGGTCCCTGCGCAGTCTGACTTTGTCATTACGATTGATGGCATTAACGTGGCCGACCCCACCGCCGATCAGGTGTGGAAGGATGCATATGCGAAGATTGGCATCCCGCAACAGAGCCCGCTTGAGGCAATTAAGTTGCTTGAATAAGAGTGCCCTGGCATCACCGAAGTCTTTAAGGCGGTCTTTGGCTTTAATGATGACTTCTCTGTAACTGACTCGAAGTTGATGACCTTTGCTTGCACGCTGCAGAAGGAAGCAGGACGTTTTGTGCGCGACCTCTTGCCTGATCACTGCCTTAAGGCGATGTATCTCTTCTTCCCCGATCCATGGCCTAAACGTCGCCACCCCATCACAGGCACTCTGCTTGAGTTTACCGCCCAGCCCCCCGCACCTTTCACCCCTTTCCTAGCCTCACCCGCGCCCCCTAAAAACAACAAACCGCCCCCTACAAA
>JAZRAG010000105.1:0-13650 GCA_045634445.1 Candidatus Spyradenecus sp.
CTCCCCACCCTCCTCCAACGCGCACGCGAAAGCTCCCGCGTTGGCGACTTAGGACGCCCCGAACCCTGGGCTGGCATGTTTGGACTCCGCCGCTTCCTCGGCGTCTTCTTCTCCGAACACCTCGACCTCCTTCCAGGCCCACGACGCACCATGCTTGATATCCTCATCGGCGGCTAACCCTCACCCCCAAAAAACACCCCTCTACCACACGCAAAACGCCCCCATAAAAGAAAAATAACCCCAAATGAAAAAAACACTTGTCATCACGCCCTAAATATGGCATAATATGCGTCACATTTTTCAGGAGAGGTGGCCGAGTGGTCGAAGGCGCAAGACTGGAAATCTTGTGTACTCCTTGTGGGTACCGAGGGTTCAAATCCCTCCCTCTCCGCCAGTTACAACAACACGCAGTCCTTGAAGGTTTCCTTCAGGGCTTTTTTGTTTTTACCCCCCTCAATTTAAACCACCAAAATGTGCCCAAGCATGAAACGCTAGGGGAAAAGAAACCACCAAAATGCGCCCGAGCGCGAAGTGCTGGGAAAAACACACAAAAAATGCGGGGGCGCGTAGCCCCCACATCTCTTTTTCCCAACATTTGGGTGGTTAATTTTAGCGGCTATGTCGGTCCGCTTATTTTTCGGGGACGACGAACTTGTAGAAACTCGCCTTTTCACCTGCGGGAACAGAGACTGAGATCGCCCCATCGTCGGAGATTTCTGCCGCATCCACCTCCACCTGCTCCCATTCACCATCAAGCGACTCTGCACGCTTCAACGAAACGCCCACTTTCGCCACACCATTCTCAACCGCGATTACAGGCGCCTCCATTGCCATCACCTGCAACTGCTCCGAAGTGATGATCTCACCAGCGTCTAAGAGCGCCTGTTTAGCTTCATCCTTTGAGATGAGGTCGTTAGCAGTAATATACTTTTCAAGTACTGTTGCATCAGCAAAGTACGCGATTACCTCCACGGGCTCATTAGGCATCGTAAAGGTGTACGTTGCAGACTTCACCGACGGCACACTCCACCCGCAGAAAACAGAACCTTCGCCTGGTACTGCTGTCAAAGTGACTTCTGCACCCGCTTCATATTTTCCTGTGCCAGCAACCTGTCCATCCCCAACCACCGTCGCACGCACCGCAAACGTTGGAATCTGCTCCTCCTCCATTGTGAGGCCATTCCATTTCCCATTGACAATCACCGCCTCCCACGCAGCTGCATACATTGGGAGATAGTACCCTTTACATCCCGATGCAACACGATCAAACACCTCACTTCCTACCTTGGGTGGCACACCTTCAAACATCACCGACGTTAAACCGCTACAACCATAAAACGCCCTCTCGCCAATGGAGGTCACGCTCGAGGGAATCGTAACAGACTTTAAACCGCGACAACCTTCAAACGCCCCATTGCCAATGGAGGTCACGCTGGAGGGAATCGTCACGGACGTTAAACTGCTACAATACTTAAACGCATGTTCGCCAATGGTCTTCACGCTAGAGGGAATCGTAACAGACTTTAAACCGAGACAACCTTCAAACGCCCCATTGCCAATGGAGGTCACGCTGGAGGGAATCGTTACAGACGTTAAACCGCTACAATCCCCAAACGCATACTCGCCAATGGTGGTCACGCCTTCGGGAATCGTCACTGACGTTAACCCGCTACACCAAGAAAACGCCCAATCGCCAACGGAGGTCACACTTGAGGGAATCGTCACCGACGTTAAACCGCTACAATCATAAAACGCATCATCGCCAATGGATTTTACGCCTTCAGGAATCGTGACGGACGTTAAACCATAACAACCAGAAAACGCAGCATCGCCAATCTCGGTCACGCTAGAGGGAATCGTGTAGTTTGAAGTGGCTCCAGGTCCACGAATCAACTCTGTCATCGCCTTGTTAAATAACGCCCCATCTAAAGAAGCATAGATAGGATTGGCCGAATCTACCGTAATCTTTAAATTTGAGCAACCATAAAACGCATAACTACCAATAGAGGTCACACTAGAGGGAATCGTTACAGAGGTCAAACCACCTGGACATGCGATAAGCGTTTTACCATCTCTACTATAAAGTAACTTATTCATCACTGTGTAATGTTGATTTGCTGAATCTACAACAAACGAAGTCAAACTAGAGCAATACGAAAACGCATCATCGCCAATAGAGGTCACGCTCAAGGGAATCGTGACAGACGTTAAACCGCTACAACCAAAAAACGCCCCCTCGCCAATGGTCTTCACACCTTCTGAAATCGTGACGGAGGTTAAACTGCTACAACCCCAAAACGCAAAATCGCCAATAGAGGTCACGCGGTAACCGCTAAGGGTCTTGGGGATTGCTAATGCACCAGAAGCGGAAGTATCACAGCCCGTGATGGTGACTTCGCCATTTGAAATTGAGTAAGACAAATCACTCACTGAAGCTGCTGTAAGCATCCAAGAGCAAAGAACGATTAAAAGTAAGGTAAAAACCTTTTTCATTGCGAAAATCCTTTGATACTGACAAAACCAAAATGTCACATTGTTAGTTTATCAAATCTCAATAGTAAAATCACCCACTTATCTCTCCCCACGGCCTACGGCCGGTTGACAGTGGCCAGTGCGCGCTCTGCGAGCGCAGGACAGCGAGTGTTTTTAACACTAAGGACACTAGGATGCGAAGCGCCTGCGGCGCAGTTCACAGTTCGGTCGCTCCGCTCCCTTGCAGTTGAGAGTTGAGAGTGATTGTCGTACTTCGCCCACGAAAAGCCAACGCATCTGCGAAGCATATGGGCGCCTGCGGCGCAGGACGACGAGTGGATTTAAACGCAAGAACGCAAATCTTGTTCCGTCGCCCAACTCGGCGCAAGAAGCGTTATGCTTCGCATTCCGCTTCCCGAGTATGACGACGGAACGCTTACGTAAATTATTGGAGTTCTTTCCCAAATGTTATGGTTTGTCAGCGCACGCTGTCGAGAAATGGAAATGTGCCCATTTCGAGCAGCGGGTAAGACCTGTGCGACTCGTGGAGGTTAGCGAAGGCTTTAGCGCTCCGCGTAGCCTCCTCGGGAGGAAGACTGCGTAGCAGGATTTCTCTTTCCCAGCGCTAGCGCGCTCGGGCGCATATCCTCGCCGAGGGGCAAGCGGAGTAAGACTTGCGTTCTTGCGTAAAATCGTATCCTATTCACGCTGTCCTGCGGAGCACTTTTCTGTGTGTTTTGTGTGTTTTGTGGTTAATTTTCTGTGGGGTTTCAATAAAAAAAGCACCGGGGGCCGGTGCTTTTTGTGGTTTCCTATAGGGGGTGATTAACCGAGGATAAGGTCATCTAAGCGACGAATGAGGTCGTCAACAGAGATGCGTTCTTGTTCCATGGTGTCGCGGTCACGAAGGGTGACGGTGCCGTCCTTTTCAAGGGTGTCGAAGTCGACGGTGACGCAGAAGGGCGTGCCGATTTCGTCTTGACGGCGGTAACGACGGCCGATGGCGCCGCTTTCGTCCCAGAAGCAGTTATAACGACGCTGGAGCTTCTTGAAGATGCTGCGTGCGAGGTTGTAGAGTTCGGGCTTGTTCTTGACCAAGGGGAAGACGCCAACCTTAATGGGCGCGATTGCGGGGGCAAGGTGGAGGACGGTGCGGATGTCTTCCTTACCCTTTTCATCGATGAGTTTTTGTTCTTCGTAAGCATTGCAGAGCATGGCGAGGGCCATACGATCAACGCCTGCGGAGGGTTCAATCACGTGCGGGATGTAGCGACCTTCAAAGAGGCGATCAATGAAGATATTGGCGGCTTCTGCGGTCTTGCCACGGCCTTCCCATTCGGCGACGACCTTGGCGCGGAAGGCGGCCTTTTCTTCGTCGGAGAGTTTCTTAACGGCGAGCTTGAGGGGTTCGTCGAAGACTTCCATGGACTTGCCGGAGTGTTCCTGGTGACGGGAGAGGTCGAAGTCGGAACGTGCTGCGATGCCTTCGAGTTCTTGGACGCCGAAGGGGAAGCGGTATTCGATATCCACGCAGGCGCGGGCATAGTGTGCCAATTCATCGGGCTTCTGCCAGTATTCCACGAAGGAGTCTTCAGGAAGGCCGTTCTTGACGAGCCAAATCTTGCGTTGTTCAACCCAGTATTTGTGCCAGCATTCCCAACCCCAGTCGGCCTGCGGTTCGGAGAGGTCGGTGGTTTCGGTCAAGGGGGCTACGTGGCCGTAGAGCAATTCAATCGCTTCATCGGGCTTGATGAAGAATTCGACTTCCATCTGTTCGAATTCGCGCGAACGGAAGATGTAGTTGCGCGGGGTGACTTCGTTGCGGAAGCTCTTACCGACCTGGCCAATGCCGAAGGGTGGCATCTGACGGGAGGAGACCATGACGTTTGAGAAGTCTGCGAAGATGGCCTGTGCGGTTTCAGGACGGAGGTAAGCCACATTGGAGGGGTCTTCCACGGGGCCAACGATGGTCTTGAACATCAAGTTGAAGGGGCGGGGCTCGGTCATCACGCCACCGCAATTGGGACACGGGAGGACGTTGGTTTCGCCTTCGGGGGTGGCGAGCAGGATGAAGAGTTCCTTCACGTCGGTGATGGTCTTGAGTGTTTCGAAGATCTTTTCGAGGTATTCAGGGTGCTGAACGGTGTAGAGACCGGGAGCCACTGCCTTACCCTTCCCCTTGCACCATGTGGCAATCTTGCCAGCTTCGCCCAACATGCTTTCGAGGGCTTCGCGCAAGGAGCTTTCTTCGAAGAGGTCCCAAATCTGGTCTGCACGCATGAGCTTACGGCAATTTCCCTTACACATGCTCATGGGGTCAGAGAAGGTATCCAAGTGGCCAGAAGCCTTCCAAATCGCGGGGTGCATGATGATGGAGGCGTCTAAGCCTTCGACATCTTCACGATCACGCACGGTGAAACGCCACCAGCTATCCTTGATATTGCGCTTCATTTCGCAACCCAAAGGACCGTAGTCCCAGAAGCCTGCGAAACCTCCGTAGATTTCAGAACTTTGGAAGATAAAACCACGACGCTTGCACAACGAAACGAGCGCGTCAAGAGAACTCTTAGGGGCTTCTTTCTTTTCCATAAAACCTTTTCCTAACCAATTCAATAGCAGAAAATCAAAAACATCGGTTAGTATACCACATTTTTGAGGTGCAGTGTTTAATGTTGTCGAAAGCTTCAAGCAACACGCGCGCGAGCGCGGCTCTTATTTAGGAGAGCCGTTGAGATTGAAGCGGAAGTGGGGCATCGCATTACGCGAGGAAGACGGCATCAATATCCACCAAAATGCGCAAGGAGTCGGTGAGGCGTTGGTCCTTTGGGAGGACGTGGTCGCAGGCCTTTACGATTGCTTTCGCGCTCTCTGCGTGTAGGAGGAGTTGCCAACGCCACCACTCCTCCTTCTTTTCAAGCGGTGCGGGCATGGCGGGGGTCACGCCTAAGCCGCGGCAAGCCTTAAATTTGCGTTCGGCCGTTTGGGCAGCGGTTGCCACCTTGGTGGCGTCTTTTCCCGTAAAGGTGACGCAGGCGAGTTTTTTATAGGGCGGCAATTCTGAACCTTGGCGCAGCTCCATCTCTTCTGCGGCGAAGGCCTCATAGTCGCAATCCGCGGCAAGGCGAATGGCGGAATGTTCGGGTTGGAAGGTTTGGACCACGACTTCGCCAGGGAGCGTCCCTCGTCCTGCGCGCCCCGATACCTGTGCAATCAATTGGAAGGTGCGCTCAGCCGCGCGGAAGTCATAGGTGATATCCAAGGAACGATCCGCCGCCAAAATGCCGACGAGGGTCACATTGGGGAAGTCTAAGCCCTTGGCAATCATCTGCGTACCGAGGAGGATATCGGCCTCTTTGGCGCGAAAGGCGGAGAGGAGTTCATCATGGCTGTGACGACGCGAAGTGCTGTCGGCATCCATACGAATAATGCGCGCTTGGGGCAAGATGGCGTGAAGCGCACTTTCGACACGTTGGGTACCAAAGCCAAGGCGATTGAAGACGGGTTGACCACAGGTGGGGCAACGCGTTGGGGGGCGTTGCCAAGCGCCGCAGAGGTGGCACCGCAGGGTGTCGTCCTTCACGTGGTAGGTGAGCTTGGCGCTACATTTTGTGCAGGTGACCGACTCCTTACACGCGTCACATTGATAGGTGGGCGCGTAACCGCGACGATTGAGAAAGAGGATGATTTGTTCGCCACGCTCTAAACGGGTGCGCATCGCATCAATCAACGGCGGACTAAAGATGGGCGTGGCTTGCCCTAACGGCGCGGCATCCCGCATGTTGAGGATCGTGACATCTGGCAATGCACCGCCACCGGCACGCTCCGTCATCCGCACAAGTTGGTACTTTTGTAATTCGGTGGCATTGCGCCAACTCTCTAAAGAGGGTGTAGCCGAACCCAAAATGCACTTGGCATTTTCCATTGTGGCACGCACGACAGCAACATCACGCGCGGAATAACGCGGGCTTTCATCCTGTTTATAGCCGCTATCGTGTTCCTCATCCACAATCATGAGGCCCAAGTTTTGCACGGGCGCAAAGACCGCAGAACGCGGTCCTACGACGACACGCGCCTCTCCTCTGCGAATGCGGTGCCACTCGTCATGACGTTCGCCATCGCTCAACGCACTATGCAGCACCGCCACGGTCTTTCCAAAACGCGAAGCAAAGCGACTGACCGTCTGCGGCGTGAGTGAGATTTCGGGTACCAACATAATGGCATCGCGCCCCTCCTCAAGGGTCTTTGCGATGGCCTGCATGTAGACTTCCGTCTTTCCAGAACCCGTGACGCCAAAGAGCAAAATGGGGCGCGTTGCTTGCAAGATCGCAGCTAAGGCGGCCTCTTGCTCCGTTGTGAGCGTGAGGGGTTTTGAGGGCGTCACGAGGCGGCCCTTCAAGGGGCTACGCGCCACAGTGACTTGTTCGCACTTGATGTAGCCTGCCTGCGCCAATTTACGCAATGTCGCGGGCGTGGTGTTTAATTCCTCGCAGATTTGCGCCATACGGCCGCCATCCACGCGGACAATCTCTTGGTACAACGCCTGCTGACGCGTTGTTAACTTCGGCAACCCCGAAGGCACGGGCGTGATGGGCGTCACCATATAGACGCTCTTCTCCCCTACGCGACCAGCACGCACAGGCGCTGGCAATGCACTCCGCAATGCAAGGGTAAAGCCCACCGAATAGTAGTCTGCTAACCAACGCAACAACTTGATGATGGCTTCAGAGAAGTATGGCAATTCATCATCAATCGCCTCAATTGCCTTCACGCCCTTAGATTTGGGCAAGTGGAAGAGTTCGCCCTGCGCGGGAGGTTCTTCAGGCGTGGGAGTATAGGGCGATTCCTCGGTCAAGGCGATGACATAGCCCAAGCGATAGACCCGCTGCCACGGCACAGAGACGCGTTGCCCTACCCGCACGGTCATACCGTCGGGGATGCTGTAGGTAAACAGCATATTGGGGACTTGCTCTATCGCGACCTGTGCAAACATCAACCAAATCCTACGGGCAACGCTTACCCTAATTGTTCTAAGCGGTGACGCAATTCATTGAGAAGCGTTTCAGGCGTGGAGGCACCCGAGGTAATCCCCAAGTGCTGCACCTCTGTCAAATCGACCGCGGAGAGTTCGTCCAAAGAGGCAATTAAGTGAGCACGGCACCCTGCAGACTCGGCGACCTCCACCAAGCGTTTGGAATTTGAAGAATTTCGCGAACCCAAGACTAAGACGCAGTCGACCTGTTGGGCCAATTCCCGAACGGCTTGTTGGCGTTCACGCGTGGCGTAGCAGATATCCAAGGTCTTCGGAAAGACAACGTCAAAGCCCACCGCCTTCAAATCATTCACACGCGCTTCATACATCGCGCCGCTAACGGTGGTTTGGCTCAAAACGACCAAAGAGGGTTGCGAGATTTGCTCGCGGAGGGCTGTCACATCCTCTGTGGACTCAATCACGTGAATCTGTTCGGGCGCCTCGCCTAAGATGCCCACCACCTCATCGTGGCCCTTATGGCCCACCAACGCAATCACAGCCTCTTCACTCGCGAAGCGACGCGCCTCTGCGTGGACTTTCGCCACAAAGGGACAGGTCGCATCTACGATTTCAAGGTGACGCGCCTGCGCCGCAGCCTGAACAGCAGGGCTGACGCCATGGGCAGAAAACAAGACACGCGCCCCCTCAGGGATAGCGTCAATCTCGTCCACAAAGACGGCACCACGCGCCTGCAACTCCGCCACCACGTGTTCATTGTGCACGAGTTCGTGAAAGCACCAGAGCGTTTCACCCGGGTGAGCCTCCAGCGTGCGATGCGCCATTTCAAGCGCACGCGCCACACCAGAGCACATTCCGTGAGGTTCTGCAACCGAGAGTTTCATAGGACACCTTAACGACGCGACAATGGCAACGTTGAGAGTTGTTCAAGCAAGAGCGGGAGCAACTGCTTCTTACGCGACATGATGCCACGGCAGAGGAAGGCATTCTCTTGGTTTTCGTAGCGCGGGAAGGGAATCTTGGCCACGAACTGCGCATCGCCTGCCACCAAAAGGACAGAGTTCAATGCTGCAATATCGGTCACCATCAAGGCGGTGAAGTAGAGCTTTTCGCGGCGGCAGTGTTCCTTCAAGCCATCCAACAACTCGGGCAAACGGCCGCGTAATTCGTCGGCAGAGCTGATTTCAATCTGCGCCACATCGAAGGAAACATTGCCCTCTTCGTAGTGCTTAGCGTCCAACGAAAGAATCTTATCAATCGTCAAATCGGTGATACGCGAAGCGTGCGAGAAGATGTCATTGGCGAGTTCTTCCACCTCCAAGTTCAACAACCCAGAGAGGTATTCTGCCATATTGCGATCCACATCGGTGGTGGTGGGTGACTTCAATCCAAGGGTGTCGGTAATAATCGCGGACAAGAGCAAGCCTGCGACATTGGGCTCCAAGACAGCCTTACGTTCCTGATAGAGGCACGCGACAATGGTAGAGGTCGAGCCGACCACGCGGTTGATGAATTCGATGGGTTCGTGCGTGGGGAAGTTGCCGAGCTTGTGGTGGTCCAAGATTTCCACGATGCGGAATTGGTCCAAGCCTTCAACGCCGAGGGAGAGCTCGTTGTGGTCCACCAGAATGACATCCACATTGGGCTGCTTGTACAAATCGCGTTCGTTAATCACGCCCACGACCTTGCCTTGGTCATTGATGACTGGCACCGAACGCGAGGGGGAGGATTTCACTGCCTGACGGATATCACGCACCAACGCCGTGTGATGGATTGCCGGAATTGCCGTCGTCGCCATCGTGCTCACGGGCATCGAGTAAAGCGTTAAGTAAACCGTGCTTGCGATATCATACGGCGAAATCAACACCGAGATCCCGGCTTCCTTTGCGCGTTGGTGGAGTTCCTTTGAGAAGGGTTGGCCACCGGTGAGGACGATTGCGCGGACCTTGTAGTTGATACAGAGGTCCAAAATGGAGGCACGATTTTCAATAATTGCGATTGTGTTCTTTGAGAACTCAGTCTTCAAAATCTGCTCAAAGGCTTCCTTCGTTGAACCCGCCACCAAGATGCGGCTCTTCACGACAGCATTGCCATCAAAGGTCAAGAGCGGCTGTGCACGGAGCGTGTGGGCCAAGAGGTTAATGCTCGTGGGAATAATAGCCTTACGGTGCGGGTCAGCCTTGTGGATGATGTTTTCCGTGAAGGTATTGTGCGTCAAGAAGGCCTGGTAGTAACCTTCAGAGTCCACCACGGGGATTGCAGTCAAGCGGTTCTTATCCATCAACTCCAAAGCGTCCCACAAAGCGGTATTTGCCTGCACAGTAATGGGCGCTTCTTCAGGTAAGAAGTACTCCACCTTTGGCAACATATCAGGGATGAAGGTCGGTGCGGGCGTGTCAAAACGCTTGAGGATGTACTCCGTCTGCGGGGTCAACTTACCTGCACGCGCTGGCGTACACTTCGTCAAACCCTGTTGACGCTTCAATTCTGCATACGCAATCGCTGCAACAATGGAGTCCGTATCAGGATTACGATGGCCGATGACAAATGTCTTACGTTGCTTAATTTCCATAACTCTAAGCCTTTTCTGCTGTCAAAATCAGTGATCTTTGCTTGCGAACGCCTCAATTAGGTGCGGCGATAGGCAGCGATGGGTTGGGCCGCAGGCGGTGGCGGCGTGACAAAGGTGGTGCCCACAGGGATTGCGTGGCCGCAGAGCCAAGCCTGGACATCCATTGCCTTACAGCCTTCGGGTTGGATACGCGTGATGCGTAAGGCGCCATCAGCGGTCCGCACGAGGAGGCCCTTTTTGCCCGATTCCAAGACAGTACCAGGGGCTGCAGCGCCGGCATTTGCGGGAATCGGTTCAGCCGTTGCCGCAAGCACCTTCAACATCTTACCTGTCTTGACGCCGAAGTTCTCTTGTTCATCCTTTTCATCTGCAGGGAAATAGGTGAAGCACGACGGCCACGGGGTGTAAGCACGAATCTTGCGCAAGGTGGTTTCGGTGGGGTCTGTCCAATGCAGTAAGCCATCTGCCTTCTTAATCTTGTAGGCGGTGACGACCTTTGCGGGGTCCTGGGGTACGGGGCGCACGCGGAAGTAGGCCCATTCGGGTAAGACCTCCACGAGCAAATCAGCGCCCAAAGCGGCCAAACGGTCATGAAGCGTTTCTAGCGTATCGTCATCGCGGATTAACGTTTCACGCACCTTCAAGACGGGGCCAGTATCCATTCCCTCGTCCATCAACATCGCAGAAACGCCCGTTACGCGGTCGCCCGCTAAGAGTGCGGCATGAATGGGCGAAGCGCCACGATAACGCGGCAAAAGCGACAGGTGGATATTGATACATCCCATCGTTGGGATATCCAAGAGGCGGCGACTCAAGAATTGGCCGTAAGCGACCACAACAATCACGTCTGGCAACCATGCGGCAATCTGCGCAAGGCTGTCCTCAGAATTCACACGCGTCGGGGTCAAACACGGGATACCGGCCTTATCCACAAAGGCCTTACATGCGCAAGGGGTCAGGCGTTTATTACGTCCTGCAGGCTTATCGGGCTGCGTCACGCATCCCACCAACTGAATTTTATCTGTTTCGCGCGCTAATCTTTCTAACATCACGGCCGACAAATCTGCCGACCCCATAAATACAACACGAATACGATCCATTATAGTGTTCCTTTCCGCGGACCATAGCGCCGCACGAGGCGTTGGAAAATAGCGAAGACAGCTGGGTCATTCTCGATGAGTCCCATTGCGCCATAACGTGCCGCAGTGCATAAACATGTGTATGCCTGCGCTTCATTGCCACCTTCGTAGTAGTGAAGGGCGACCCCAAGCCATACTCTGCCAGACTTTGGGTACTGTTGGATAGCGACTTCAAACATCGCAAATGCGAGTGCTTGTTCGCCAAAAGATTGAGCAAGCCCTGCAGAAGCCACAATTTCCGCCTCTGAGAAGGTTACCCACACGGCCTCTGGAACACGCTTAAGGAATCCCAAGGCCAATTCATATTCTCGCAAACGCTGCGAGGCGATACATCCATCTCGCGCGCCACGAGCCGTTAAATCTGCTGCCGTTTCAACCACTTGCCACTGTTGAATCGCAAGTTGTTTCATTCCCAAGACTTCACACGCCTCTGCAAGGGTGCACCGTTCTGCCGTGGTAATGACACCTTCTACAGCGCGACGGGAGAGCTTTTCATACGTTTGATACGCGGAGACGAGTTCGGCTAAACGTTCGGCCAACTTCTGTGCGCGGAGGTTATTGGGGTCCGTCTTGAGATAACGTTGAATCAAACGATGCGCCGTGGCAAAGCGTCCTGTCGGCAAATAGGCTTCACGAATGGTACGGAAGACCGACTCCGAAGACACGGGGTAAAGTCGCAATGAATCCTCAAAGGCCATCTCCGCCTCATGCGTCATGCCGCGCGCTGCGTAAAGTCCTGCAATGGAAGAGCGCAACTTCGAGAAGCTCTTTTTCGCAGCGAAGTCGCGTCGATACGTTACACGCGAGGTCAGGCGACGCGTCATCCAGTCCCAGAAATCAACATCACGCTTTGCGATTGACGTCAAATCGGCATTTTTCTCACGATTGACACGCATTGCGAGGCCAGCAGGCGCTAAGTGGGCATTCATCCATGGGATGGTATAGCTCTCTTCCACATAAAATGCGTTGGGATTGCGTTCAAAGATCTGATGCGCCAGGTTTTCGTTGATCTCCATAATCGCAGCAGAACCCGTAATCCGCAGGCGGCCATTTTCCTCGACCACCTTACCCGATGTGGTGCGCTTGCCAGACTGCACGTCATCAACAAAGTCCGTAAAGGCATTGCGGACTTGATCTGCGGTGGGCAACCACAAGGTCTCGCCATAAAGGTCGCGTACGACGTTGATGTAAGTGGGGTCTGCTAATGCATTCTGCGTAAGCACGTAGATATCAGGTCGAAAACCTGCGGCATGCACCATGTAGGTGGGCACAAAACGCCCTGGATCCGTACCGCCAAAGAGAACGGCTTGCGATGCCATCGGTGGCGGCCAGAAGGGGTCAGGAAGGGGTTCTTCATCGGGAGAAAGCTCAGCATGAATTGTTGGGGCGCCGCCCAACATATACGCGCCAAACTGCCAACCAAAATCGTGGCCACACTGTTCTGCCGCCCCCATACGGTGAATCAAACGCGTATTCAGTGCGTTTTCAGCAAGCGGGACGAGCGTCACAATGCACGCGATTGCAATCCCTGCGATCGCGCCTCGCTTAGTGAAGCGTTTTGCCAAAAGCGCCAAGAGCACTAAAAGGCCATAACTCACCCACAAGGCAAAGACGCCATGCGAGGAGATGAACTTCACCTTTTGGATGAAGCCGTCCTGTAAATCACCCGAGGGATTGGCCAAGGCCACCAAAAGCGCAGACATCACCGCAAAGAAAAGCAAGGTGCTGAGCAACCAAATAATGCCCGTACGCATCCGCTTTCGCAAAACACGCGCCACCATCATTGCAGTGCCAATCACCGCGACGCCCACAACAGGTAAGGAGAACTGCAAGCGTAAATCGTTCACATAATCCCACAATTGCACGAGGTACTGTCGCGAGAAGAAGGTTGAGGGCGCGATGGCTTCATATTGGCCACGCGAAATAGCGTGTTTAAAGCCCTCCCAAGTGCGCGCATAGCCCCAATTCATTGCGGGATTTAGACAATCGGAAACAAGCGGCATGTAGACGTAAACCGAAACCCCTGCCGCTGCAGCAAGGACTGTACCTGCCACCGTTTTCCCCTCGTCAAGCGAGCGTTTCGCCATCCAGAGGACAAGGCCCGCCCAAACAAGTCCCCACCAGAACCATGCCGTTGTGGGATGTTCTAAGCCGCGCAAAAGGCCTTGTTGCATCACGAAGAGCAAAGCGCCCTGCACAAGGGTGACTGCCAACGCAAAACGACGCGCTTTTAACGAACGCCAACAGGTGCCCCATAGCGCGCCAAAGGCCATGAGGTGAATCAGCCACGCCTTCCAAAAGGGATACAGCGTGCCCACAAAGCCCTGCGGTAATGCTTCAGGCGCCCAACGCACCTCTGAGACAATGAGTAAGGCCGCCAAGGCAATCCCTGGCACCGCCACGGCACTCAAAGAAGTGCTCAACATCGCCGTCCCGACAACCCCCAAGCAGAAAAATGCCAATAGGAAATAGAACCCCGC
>JAZRAG010000106.1:0-1014 GCA_045634445.1 Candidatus Spyradenecus sp.
AGCATAGCCTTGTCAGCGGGGTCGTTCTGAATACCAAAGAAGCCCTCGGAAGCATTATACGTTTCCATATAGTGCATCTTCGCGCTGGGAATAAGGCGTTCGTACTGTTCACGATAGGGCGTGAACGCCACACCTCCGTGGAAGAACACTTCAAGGTTGGGCCACACCTGATCCAAAGTCTCCTTGCCCGTAATTTCAAGCACACGATGAATCACAGCCATCATCCAAGAAGGCACACCCGAGATGTTTGTGACATCCTTGTCCTTTGCATATTCCGCAATAAGGTCGCGCTTTTGCTCAAAGTCGGAGAGCAGCGCCACTTCCTTCTTGGGAATGCGGAAGAAGTTGACTGCTGGGCTGATGTTCTCAATAAGAATTGCCGAGAGGTCGCCCACGAGTGAATCCTTTGTGTCGTAATTGGGCGCGTGACTACCACCGAGGATGAGCGCACGGCCGTCAAAGATGCGGCTCTTGGGATTGTTGCGCAAATAAAGGGCTACAACATCGGCACCACCCTTATAGTGAGTGTCCTTCAAGTAAGCCTTGCTCACGGGGATGAACTTACTCTTATCGTTGGTCGTACCCGACGATTTTGCATACCACTTCACGCGCCCCTTACAGAGCACGTCCTTCTCGCCATGGCGCATGCGGTCGATGGGTTCCTTAAGGGTTTCATAATCATTGAGGGGCACGGCTGCCGCAAAGTCTTCGTACGACTTCAGGTCGGCATAACCGTATTTCTTCCCCCACTCCGTCTTCGCCGCATTCTTGATAAGGCGCGCGAGAACGGCACGCTGGATTTCTTCAGCGTGGGTAAAGTATCGGTCAATCTTCTTGGCGCGGCGCAAAAGGGCGGGACGCGCAAACGAGGTGAGATTCATTTTTTATAAGGTTATGAGGTGAGAGGTTGTGAGGTTATGAGGTGAGAGGTTGCGAGGTTTTGAGGAGGGGAGGAAAGTCTTTAAGGTCATTAAAGTATTTAGGGTCTTTAAGGTCTGACCACCCTTAGACCTA
>JAZRAG010000107.1:0-42962 GCA_045634445.1 Candidatus Spyradenecus sp.
CTCTTGAAAAGGCTGGCGCTAAGGTTGAAAACAAGTAGGGTTTCCCTTATCCTTACCCCGAAACCCTGGGGGAAAGGGTGGGCTTTTTCTTTTGAGGGTTGTGGAAGACGTGAGATGTGGGGCGTGAGGAGTCTCGCGGAGGGGATGTCTCCTGACAACGCAAGTGCCGCAGTACGCATAGGCTACTCATCTAGATGCCTCTAGCGAATGAACCCGCCTGCGGCTGTAGGAAACGGAAGGGGCCTGACGACGGAGTAAGAAGAAGCAGGGAGAGAGGTGTTGGGGTAGAGCGTGTGATATGAGGTGGGGTGTGGGTGAAAAATCATCAAGCGCATGAGGGGACTTTGTTTTTTGTCAAGGGGGTAGGGTAAAAAAGTTATTTTTTATTTTTTGCACTTTTTGACCTGTTTTCTTCTGTTTTTAGAGGGAAATTGAGTTAAATTTGCACTTTTCTAAGAATGTGCTTTTGGGAGATGCCACTTTTAGTCGGTTTTTCTTATAAAAAGCCCCATATAGTGAAGGCATGTTCAAAATGTTTGTGGTAAGTGCTACATTTGCGCAAGTATGAAAACGAAAGGAGTTTGTATGGCAACAGAATGAGGTGTGGGAAATGTTGGATTGTTGTTATGTTACTAAGTGAAAGGATGAAGACTATGGAAAAGAAGAATGGTAAAACGGGTATGCATAATCAGGAATTAATTCGTTTGTTGAAAGAATTGATGAAGAACTGTAGTGAATCGGACCGTGAGGTGTTGGAGAGGCTGATTGAAGAGCATAATGGTCAAAAAATTCCGCATGCCGTAAAGGCGCTCCCTGTGCGTGAAACGCCTGCCGAAAACGGGTTAGCAGAACTTTTATTTGTGATTGACCAGAGTGGGTCCATGTTTGGTGAAGAGACTGAAAGTGCTGTGGTTTCTAATTTCAATAAAGTCATTGCAGAACAACGTGCAGAGGCGGGTAACGCGGTGGTCTCTACGGTGTTGTTTAATTCCAAAGTGATGACAAAGCATGAGTCGCTTCCGATTGCTGAAGTTGCAGAATTGACGCGGCGGGATTATTCACCTTCAGGATGCACAGCGCTCTTGGATGCAGTTGGTTCATCAATTGAGCGTATTTGCAAGCGTCATACGGCTTTGCCAGAGGCTGAACGCCCTGCCGCAACGATTGTGGTGATCATTACTGACGGCGAAGAAAATGCTAGCCGCAAGTACTCACGCTCTGTTGTGAAGCAAATGATTGAGACCTTGCAGAAAAAACACGGTTGGGACTTCCTCTACTTTGGTGCCAACGTGGACCACTTTGCCGAGGCTCAGCATCTTGGTATTGGTGCAGAGGATGCCGTGTCGTTTGCTACGAATGAGGCTGGGCTCGTGTTTTGTATGAAGGAGTGTAGCCGTCGGATGAGTCAACGGCGTTCGAGTCGTCGACTCAACGGTTTTATTTCGTAAACCCATCCATAAATGCTCTAGAGGCAAAAGAGCCTCTAGAGCGTTTGACAACAGGCCAAGTCCGTATTATAATTTGAGGCAGAAAGGCAGACAGTATGAAATTAACATCCGAAGAACTTAAATTACTTCCACTTCTTGCAAAAGTGCTTTTAGAAAAAAAGACGCGTGTAGAAGACCGTCTGCTTACAGAATTCCTGACGCTTGAAGAGTCACTCGCTAAGCGCCCCCTCGACATTCGCCTCCAATCTGCTGAACCTGCGAGGTCCATGAAGAAAGCGGTTGCGAAAAAGAGTACGCCAAAGCGTACGAAGCCTCTACGTGCAGTATACGCGAGTATAGAGCCACCAAAGCGAATCGCACCCCCTAAGCCCGCGCCAAGCCTTTCGTACACGCGGTTGTTAGGAGATGAAAACCGAGGGATTGACTTTAAGAAAATAGGGTTAGAGCCTCTTTTAGAAGCTTTGTACGAGGCTCTTTTGCAACTTCCACCACGCGAAGCAGATATTCTGAGAAAGCGCTATTACTTCTCAGATTCAGATGGATGGATGCTTGAGACCTTGGGAGATAAATATGGCATTTCTCGCCAACGCGTCCAACAAATTGAACGTAATGCCCTCAAAAAACTCCGCAAAGCCCTTATTGATAAATTCTCAGAAAAGTAAGAAAGGGGAATAGAGATGAGTAATAAGCTACCTGATTTTAAGGATGGGGTAATGAACTTAAACGGACGGGCTCAAGAGGCTTTTGCACGATGGAGAACATTTGCAGGTGGTGAAGTTTATACAAATCTTGTTTTAGCGGTTCCACATGCGGTGAGCAAACTTTCGTTTAATGAACTTTCTCAAAACGAACAGGTGCGAACAGAAGTGGCACGATGGACAGATTGGTATACAGATGAACTCTTTGATGTGAGGCACGAAAGAATTTCGTGTGTAAAATTCCCCTATTCGCGCATTGAAGTAGATGCAGAGCGCTTAAAAGGGGAGGTCGATCGTATTGCGGCTTTTCGTTTAGCAGAAAAGGGTGGGGTAGTAAAAGAGGTTTCTTCGCAACAATGGAATAAGTATTTGGCGGCTTGGTTTCGTTATCGAGTGGAACTCCTTGAGGCTGTTGCACTAGGAGAGAAACCATTAATTATTGACTGCCACTCATTCCCATCAGATTTAGACCCCGAGGTAGACGTCTGCCTTGGCTTTAATGAGGATGCAACAAAGCCAAGCGGTCAAGTTGTCGCTAATGTAAAGGAACTTTTCGAAGATGCGGGATATCGTGTGGCGATAAATACGCCTTACTCCAATGCAATCGCCCCCGTTGATTATCAAGGTCAGTCATTGATGATAGAGCTCAATAAACAGACCTATATGGGTGATGGCCTTAAAAAGAATCGCGTAGCCTTTGAAAAGATGCAAGAAACACTTTTAGAAGTGTATTCATGTTTATTAGGGGAAACTATTAAAAGTTAGTTAGAGGAGGACGAAGAGCTTGAGCTCGTTACTCCAATACCTATGCGCTTGAGTATGTTGTGAGGTTGTGAAAGAAGCGAATCTTTCACGGTTAACCAACGACGAACAACCATAAAACTGCGGTGCATTTACTCCGTAGTTTTATGATATACTGTAGGGGATGGCGCGGGTGAATTGTTGAAGCGGCTCGCGTGATGATAGATGATAGAAACGTAGAGGTTTGAGATGAAGTTGTTTTTGATGGTGATGAGTTGCAGTTTTGCTGCATTGATGATGGCTGCGCCTGAAAAGGGCGGTAAGCGTCAGATGGAGGGTGCGGCTGCGGTAAAGACGTATCAAAAGGAAATGCGTCAGCAGAAGGCTCCCGAGGAGTCTGAAGAATTGACGCGTGAATTTTTCGCAAAGAATTACAAGGCAGTGTTTGCTTCTTTCTTTGGTAAGAATGAAGCCGGTGAAGTGGTTCGCACGAAGAAGATTAATGAAGAGACGGGGAAGTTGGAGCAACTCGTCGAGAAGGATGCAAAGTTGACGCCTGCTTCGGCTAAGGAGGCTTGGGAGTTGCTTGAAGGGGGCGAAACGCTTCTGGTTCGTACGAATTTGATGGAAACGTGTGGGTTCTGCGATGGTACGCGTTATGTCTATTATTTTGCAGAAGAAGTAAAGGCGCTTGAAGCATTTAATGACAAGTATCATCGTCAGCATGCCGTGAAGGAAGAGAAGGAAGACGATAATAAGAATCGTAATCGCGATTACTATGATTCGGATCGCAATAATAGCAAGGAAGACAAATCGAAGCGCAAGCGTGAACGTAAGGAACAGGAATTTAAGGATTTGTGCGAACGCGCAGAAGAGTATGGATGGTCTGAAGTCAGTGGCGAAGTAAAAACCGCAATGAAGGTGGATGACGAAGAACTTGCTAACTTGGCTTGCTGCTGGACGGCGATTCACGAAGAAAAGTCTCCTCGTTTCCGTCATATGTGCCCTATCTGTAAGGGTAAGGTTAAGATGAAGACTGCAAGAACGCGCCTTTTTGAGGTAAGCAAGTAAACATTTGTTGCTGATAGAGGACCCCTTTTTACGGGTGGATTTAAAAGCGTTGGGCGGAATTCCGTTCAACGCTTTCATTTAGAAAGACTTATTGAGAAGAGACGTGTTGACATTAAGCACACGTCTGAGGTAGAATACAAGTAACGTTTAAGGTGCGGGCGCGTGTTCGCATCTTGAGCATAACAACAACTTAAGGAGTATTCATTATGAAGCGTATGATGATGTTGGCAGGTTTGGTTCTTCTTGCATTGACGGGTTGCACCTCTTATTACACCGAACGTGGCGCACAGGCACAGGTCAATCCTGCACCTGAAGCAGGTCCCACTTATCGTCCTGAATGGCAGATTTCGGACAAGCGCGTCAAGGCAGAAGGTTCTGCACACGTGGTGCTTTGGCTCTTTACCTCTGGGGAATCAAAGTTCGCAGAAGTCCCTGGTTCGCGTCTCTCCTTCTCCCCGACGGGTCGCGCAATTCACTTGGCTAAGTCTTCTGCTACGTATACCGCTTGCGAAAAGACGAATGCTGACGCACTTCTTGGCGTGATGTATCGCTATAAGGTGACCGACTTCTTCTTCACCTCCACGGTGGAATGCGAAGTGACTGGTTATCCTGCCACGATGACTGGCTTGAAGATGCGCGAAGATCAGCCCGTCCTCGTTGATAAAGATAAGGTAATCATCCGCATTAAGCCTTGGGAAACGTTGATTGACTGCTCGAGCAAGGGCGGTGATACTGGCGCTTGCTGCAAGTAAGTGGCGCGAATGATAAGGATGCGACTGTAGCATTCATATCAATCAAAGTCAGATAAGACACCTCGCGTTATTGCGGGGTGTCTTTTTTGTCTAGCGGAGGAGGGGATGCATTCTGTAGAAATCATCTTTTTGTTTCTCTTAAATTCCTAATTTATTTTGTGAAATTGCCTTTGCTACACTTTCGTCGAACGAAAGGAGATCGTTTATGAAAGTTGTGATAATTGGAGGAGTTGCTGCCGGCGCGAGTGCTGCGGCACGTCTACGGAGACTTGATGAAACGGCTGAAATCGTGCTGTTTGAACGAGGAGAGCATATCTCTTACGCAAACTGCGGTTTGCCGTATCATGTTGGGGGCGTGATTCAAGATCGCGAGGATTTGCTTGTGATGTCTGAGGAGGGTTTCCACAAACGCTTTTGCGTGGATGTGCGTACAAATTGCGAAGTTGTGTCAATCAATCGAGAGGCGAAAACTGTCCATGTGCGTCGCCCAGGAGCCGATTACACAGAGTCCTATGACTGTTTAATCATTGCCACAGGCGCTGAACCAATCCTCGTGCCAATAGAGGGCCTGCCACCATCTAAGACGTTTACGTTAACCACTCTTGCGGATATGGATCGCTTAATTGCTGCGCTAAAGCCATCGATCCGTTCGGTCACGGTGGTTGGCGGCGGCTTCATTGGTGTAGAAGCTGCAGAGAATCTGGCACATCGCGGCCTTTCTGTGACGTTAGTGGAACGCAATCCCCACCTTCTTTCTGCCAACTTTGATGCTGAAATGGTGCCTTGGTTAGAACGTGCACTTGAGCAAGCCAGCGTGACACTCGCCTTAGGTCGTTCGGTGGCTTCTTGGCAGGATGGTTTCGCTGCGTTAGACAATGGCGTCACGATTCCTGCAGACATTGTTCTTATGTGCGTGGGCGTGCGTCCACGTTCAAAGCTCGCGCAAGCCGCTGGTCTTGAACTTGGCGCTCGTGGCCACATTGTGGTGGATGAACAGCTACGTACATCAGACCCACTAATTTATGCGGCTGGAGATGTATGCGAAGGGGAAGATCCATTAACAGGTCATCCCGTAGCTGTTGCGCTTGCAGGCCCTGCCAATCGCCAAGGACGCGCTGTCGCTTCAAACATAATCGGTCGCCCTCAACGTCTCCACGGCACATTTGGTGCCTCAGTGGTTAAGATTGGTACGAGAACAGGCGCCTCAATTGGTCTAACCGAAACGCGTGCACGCGCTGCAGGGTTGAACTGCCGCGCGATCTATGCCCATCCCTTTGATCATGCATCGTACTATCCCGATAGCCACCCCTTGCACCTTAAACTCCTCATCGACGAAAAGTTCCGTATCTTAGGCGCGCAAGCCATTGGGCAAAATGGCGTAGAAAAACGCATTGACGTGATTGCCACAGCTATGCGTTTTGGCGCCACCGCTTGCGACCTCGCAGATTTAGAACTCTGCTACGCGCCACCTTACGGCTCTGCGAAAGACCCTGTGAATATTTTAGGGATGATTGCCTCTAATCTTCGCGACGGCCTGACTTCGCCCATAACACTTGAAACCTTGCCACAAAACGCCTTCTTACTGGATGTCCGTGAACCATCAGAATTTGCCTTTGGTGCATTTCCAAATGCCGTAAACATTCCCTTAGGGACGCTACGCGACCATCTTACGGAATTGCCGTGTAACCGCCCAATCGTCGTCTACTGTAAAGTTGGCCAACGCGGCTACTTTGCCGAACGCATTCTCCGCCAGAACGGCTTTGATAAGGTCTACAACCTCTCCGGTGGCTTCACCTCATGGTACCCGTAAATTAGACCGTTAAGGGCGACTTGTACAAAACAGCCGCGCTTTTAGCGGGCGTTACAAAGACACGAAGACCAAGCTGGAAGGTGGTGCCTGCAGGTAAAATTTCTGCGGGCACCATAAAGAGCGCTTTGTTATTCTCCAACGAAACAGGCGCGATGATCGTCTCACGGCCATTAACCATCACAAACCATTCTGCCGGCTTCTTGCTATACTTCGCGAGGAGATACGACCCGTTCACCGCGAACGTGGCACATCCATTCGATTCGCGCGCCTGCTCATAAATCGTCACCTGTTTTAACTTCGGCATCGCCTTCATGCGCTGAAGCGGCTCCACCTTTGCCGACTTCAAAAGACTGCGCAACTTTCGTCCAATCGTGGCCGTAACCACCACCTCGTGATTCTGCGCATTAAAGGGTGTGGCCAACGTTTCAAACGTGCCGCGAATCGCGGGGCGCAAGCGCACCATTGAGCCCAAATTTACCGACTCCCCATTCGTTAAACGATGCGCCACCGTGTCCATTACCTTCGTCATGATGGCCACCAACTCCGCTTTCTCATACTTCGAACCCTCGCGCACCATCTGCGCAGCAATAGATTCAAAAGATGCAGGCTTCATCTTTACATGCGCTGCATAAGGGCCCTCACCCTTACTCGTGCCGCGTGCCTTTGGCGGCACTGGACGCAAACTATACTGAATCTTTGCCTCTTCGCTACGCGTGTTTATCTCCTTCGCCATGCCAATACCCCTTTCCATGAATAACTTTAAGTCTTTAAAACCAGACAAGCCTACTGTGACATATCTTTAAAGGCTATACCACACACACTCGCCCACTGCCACATAGTATACTACTTCCACCCCTTTTTATCAACTAAAAGCGCCCTTTTAAGAGAGAATGTCAATGACATTCGTTTTGATTTTCATTGATATTTAAATAGAATGTCATTGACATTCACTTCAAATCTCATTGACATTCTCACTTGAACCTGCCTGTGTTCACGCACAAACCGAGCCTTCTCATCGCACGATTAAGGCTAATTCCGTTTGACACATGGGGGAAGATAGGGGGTGATTAAAGAGGCGTAGCGTAAGAAGGCGAACGCATCGGGAGAGGAGGTGGCGCGTTGTGGGTGGTGTTGAAACTAACGAATGAGTTGGTTTTTGAATGCGTCATTTTCTGTTCGGTCTTGTAATGAGATGCATGTATCAATAAATTCCATCCATGTCGCCCACTCAATTGGCGTTTGGTCGCACCCACAGCTGCTATATACATCATCGCCATAGCGCGCGGTAACTTTCCAAAGGTGTTCCTTGTAGAGATTGTTCGCTTTTCGATAGGCTGGTTTCCACTCATTAAACGAACATTTTCGTAAGGCTGCGGGCGCAATGGCGGACCATATCATGGGGACGAAGTGCATGTGTAGTTCAGTTGTGGGCTGGGCGTAAAAGCTCGGCTTTTTACGATAGATAACGCTCTGTTTTGCAACGTTAACCTTTGCTTCATGCCACTCTCCGCCAAGCGTTCCCCATATTGCAGAAACTTCATCCACGTCATTTTCTTCATTTCGACAAATGAGGTTTAGATAGACTTTATCTGAATATTCTCGACACTCTGCGATGATTGCGTGTAAGTATTTTCCGCTATCAATCACTGATGCCCATTCTGCAGCTACTTCTTTAGGAATATAGCCCAACTTGCAATAGTCGTGCTTCACCTTTATCTCGACACGAATGGCATTGGCGTCGTATTCATTCTTAGGTTCACGTACGAGTCGAGCCGCTTTCTGATTGCGAAGAGCGGCTAATATGCGATCACGATGAGGAATCGCAAACACGCCCGCCACCTTGATTTTTTCAGGAGTCATCTCTGGAAGCGCGGCTGCAGTTGCTTCAAGGAGTTCTTTAATCTCAGGGCAATGCGCCATAAGAACATCGCATACAAAACGATTGCGAACCCCTTTAATCTCTTCAATTGAGCGTCCTTTTATAGTTTTTGTAAAGCGAGGACACACAATGCCATACTTTTCGAGGAATGCTTGGGCCTCTTCATACGAGGGGATTGATGCGCTCAAGCGTTCCCACAAGATTTCGTCATTCGCGAAAGCTGCATAGCAAACTAATAAGACAACGCGCGGATCCGTGATGCTATACGGCACAAAATGATGAAAGTGGGCTTCAATTTCTTGCGGGCTCATTTCTCTTGGCAAGAGCGCAGCCTCCGCCCAAAACGGTTGCTTTGAAGACGAGTAATCAGGGCGGAAGTCGAAGTCGCCTTCCAAAATATGAAGCGGAATCGTCTCAGGCATCCGTGAGGTCAGTTTAGGGAGCGGAGGTGGCGGTTTCGGAGGACGCGTACGACGCGTAAACCCGAAATGACAGCATAGGTAACCAGGGTCTTTAACAGATACGGCGCCAAAGCGCATGACGTCTATGAGCGTTTCATCAAAATAGGTTGTAAACCCCTCCAAATCCAAGGAGCCATGAATCTCTAATTCCCCATCGCTATTAGTACGGCGGTGGGAGGATAATTCAATTTGCGCCTCCTCGACATAGTAACACTCATAGCTCGCACATGTCCCACTTGGAGAAACGACCAACCTCCACAACATTGTTCTCACTCCCTAACGTAGTTTTAGACAAAGCATTACCAAGCCCAAGTGTCCCAATAATAGCTACGCAGATAGTTTATCATATTTTGTGCGTTTCATTTAAACTATAAATGAAGACGAGAAAGTTGTGGAGAAGTATTACAGAAGGCGTTATTGGGCGTTTGCGTTTGAGAGGATGATCGAGAAGATCATCGTCATTGTGGCGACAGTTTCAATGACGCCCATAATGGCTAGGCGCATGGGGAGATGTGAAAAACTCTCTGCGCGTGTTTGTGAGACAGTTGGGCGCATAAAGGTGGCGCCTAAAAGGCCTTGTGTAATCGCAACCAATCCAAAAAGCCCGCCAGCAATGACGATGGGCCTTCCGATGAGAGCCGCTTGCTGATGCGAGACCAAGGTGAGAATCACTGCATAGAGTAATTTGGTCATCAAAGGAATGAAGTAAACTGCGCCACTAAAGAGCACTGCGGAGAGTGCTTTAGGTGATGATTTAAGAATGCGTAACGTCACGAGGAGAATGGCGAACATGCCGATGACGAGGCCGATGCCTGTGAATAAGAAGAGAAGCAAGTGTGGATTGTTCATAAAAGCTTTCGGAGTGTTCTTTAAAAGAGATTTCCACGCACGAATGTACGTGGAAATGCGTTTAGCGGATTAATCATAGGATGTCGCATCCAATGTAATCACTTATTGGCCGGGGGTCCATTCTTCAGAGATGGGGCCGCGGTGGCCAGGCGTGTAAATCGGACGCGCAGAGGTGGGGGCTGCGTGGTGGCTTTCAGAACCATCGCGCGGACCATCTGCTTGCGTGCGTGCAAAGCGTTGCGCAACAGGCTTATTGGAACGCGGTCCCTTGGGGGGCTGCTTTTCCTTGTGCTGCGGCTTTGGGCCACGCGGCTTAAAGCGCGGTTCACGTTCTGGACGGACAGACTTCTGAGCCTTTGGTGCGGGCTTCGCCTTCTGAGGGGCGGGGGCCTTAGCGGGCTCTGCCTTTTCAGTAACAGCTTCAGCAGGCTTTTCATCAGCAGGCTTTTCGGTAGCAACAGCTTCCTCGGCCTTTTCTTCTGCAACTGCAGGTGCAGGCGCTTCTTCGGATTGCGCTTCGGGCGTCACTGCAGGAGCCGTTTCCGGAAGGGCTGCTTCTGTTTCAACAGCTGGTGCGGACGCTTCTGCTGGAGTTTCTGTAGGCGTTTCTGCTACGTCTTCAGTAGCGGTCTGCTGCTCGGGGGCAACTTCCTTTTCGGCGCGGTCCTGATGACGCGGCTTCTTGTCGCGCGGTTGCAAGGGCGGCAATTCAGTGTACATCCACTCTTCGGGCATTGTGCACTTGAGGGGTTCATTGATGTAGGCCTCAATGTCCGGAATCGCGAAACTTTCGTTTTCGTCTGCGAAGGAGATGGCCGTGCCCGTATTGCCAGCTCGACCTGTACGGCCGATACGATGTACGTAGTCCTCGGGTTCGTACGGGAAGTCGTAGTTCACCACGAAGGCAATGTCATCCACGTGAATACCGCGGCCTGCAACATCGGTTGCCACAACCGTACGAATCTTGCCAGCGCGGAAGGCTTCAAGAATCTTCAAGCGCTTGACTTGGTTCACATCGCCAGAGAGCATGTCGCAGGGGATACCGCGACGGCGGAGATTTTCGCAAACGCGTTCGGTGGTGAACTTGCGGTTGCAGAAGATAATCGTACGTGCGCCTGGGTGCTTTGCGAGGTGGTTGTAGAGGAGGGTGAACTTCTCTTCAGAACGTGCAATGTAGACAATCTGGCGGACCGTATCGGTCGCGAGGCTATCAGACTCAATTTCCACGCGGACGGGGTCACGCATCCACATGGCTGCGAGATTCATCACAGTTTCATTGAGCGTGGCCGAATAAAGCATGGTGCAACGGTGGTCGCGATCGGGCAAGCGGTTAACAATCGAGCGCACGTCGGGAATGAAGCCCATATCAAGCATGCGGTCTGCTTCGTCAATGACGAGCGTATCCACTTGGCGCAAGTCAATGATGTGATTGCGTACGAAGTCAATCAAGCGACCAGGTGTCGCCACGAGCAAATCAACGGGCGCATCTTCAAGTTCACGACGCTGACGATTGTAATCCATGCCGCCATACACCGCGAGCGAACGCACATCGCCACAGTAACGGCCAAGGGCTTCGGCATCCTTGCAGATCTGAATCACGAGTTCACGTGTTGGTGCAAGGACGAGTGCGCGCGGTGTGCCAGGCTTCATATTGCGCTTTTCAGGCGTACGCAAGTAGCGCGTAAGCACTGCGATCAAGAATGCTGCGGTCTTACCCGTACCTGTTTGTGCACGGCCAGCAACGTTCTTGCCTGCGAGAGAGTGTTCAAGCGACTGAGCCTGAATTGGTGTGCAATACTGGAATTCAAGGTCTGCAACAGCGTGCAGAATTTCGCTCGGTAAATTGAAGTCAACAAAGCGCTTCTTACCTTCAGCCTCAGGTACATTGTACGAGGCGGGATCCCACGCTGCGTGTGCAGCGGCATACGCCTTCAACTGTTCTTCAGTAAAGGCGCCACCGGGACGCTCCAAATGGTCTGGCGTGTGCGTCTGAGGTTGACGGTCCTTACGGTCATTGCCACGCGGGTGATTGCCGCCATTGCGGTTGCGACGGTGGTCATTACGGCGAGGTTTCTGCGAAGCGTGGGTATTTTCGCCCTGAACATGCGTAGCATTACGATCGCGCGAACGTTCTTCACGCGGCTTACGATGTTCTTTGCGGGTGCGCTGATCGCCCTGTTTTTCGTTTGCATCGCTTGGACGAGCGCTACGCGAACGATTGGGGCCGCGATTGCGATTGTCACGACGGTTGTCATGACGACGCTTATTGGTAGATTGTTGGTCCTGCTTTTTAACAGGACGGTCGGCTGCTGGCTTACCAAAACCGAGCACCGACTTAATCTTAGAAAGAAGACCCATGAGGTGGCGTCCTCCCTATAAAAACGTTAAAATCCAGGCTTAGGCAGCGAGATGCTTCCCGAAACTCCCAGATTGATTGCGAAAGAAGGGCGGCGTCCTCTGTAGAAGACGTCCGCCCCCTTCGGAAATCTTGGTGGGGAAGGCCCCCACAAGACGGTAATTAGCGCTTGGAGAACTGGAAGCGAGCGCGGGCGCCACGCTGACCGGGCTTTTTACGTTCCTTCATGCGGGAATCGCGGGTCAAGCAGCCAGCCTTCTTAAGCACTTCACGATAGTTCGCATCCATTGCGCAGAGAGCGCGGGAAAGAGCGTGACGCATTGCGCCAGCCTGGCCGGCGATGCCGCCGCCCTTAGCGGAGACGAGCACATCGTACTTACCGACGAGGTCGGTGATAGCGAAGGGCTGATTGATGTAAGCGCGGAGAGATTCGCTGGGGATGTAGCGTTCGACGTCAACGCCGTTGACGGTCCACTTACCGTTACCTGCGATCAAGCGCACGTGAGCGACTGCGGTCTTACGACGGCCGGTAGCCTTGGTGAGTTCGTTAGCCATTTGTTAAAATCCTTTCGAAGACAATCAGATGCTAAGCGTTTCGGGCTTCTGAGCCGCGTGCGGATGTTCGGCGCCAGCATAGACTTTCAAGCGGGTCATGCGAACGTCTGCGGTGTTGTTCTTCGGAAGCATACCCCACACTGCATCGTTGATGAGGCGGGTAGGATTCTTTTCACGGATCACGTTAGCCGGGGTTTCGGTGCGACCGCCGCGCCAGCCAGAGAAGTCCTGGTAGAGCTTCTGTTCGTTCTTCTTACCCGTGAGCGCAACCTTCTGTGCGTTGATCACGATAACAAATGCACCGGTGTCCACGGAGGGAGCGAAATCGGCTTTGTCTTTGCCACGGAGGACGTTGGCAACCTTAACTGCCAAGCGGCCGAGGGGCTTATCTGCTGCATCGACAATGTACCACTTGCGGTTGTCGTTGCTGGGCAACTCAGGAAGAGTCGTCTTTGTCATGTTTTGTACCCTGTCTTTCTTTAACAAGCGGCTCCGCTCAGTACGCCTTCATTGGTCCAGCGACCGGGAGCCTCGTTTGCGCGGATTCTGCCGGAACAGAGCACCAGGGAGTAGGTACGTGCTCTATCAATTCCACGCATAGGTCCGTATAAAATAGCACAACTTCTCCAAAAAAAACAAGTAAAAAAAGTATGTGCTCTTGAAAAAAGTGATTAAAAATGCGATTTTTAGGGGTTATAAACCATAGGTTTGGTTGATACCCTGCACGAGCATGCCGACTGCGAGGCAGACGAGTAAGAGGCCCATGAGGGACTCAATCGCGCCAAGGACGCGCTTGTTAAGGCGTCGTGCGATGCGATGTCCTGCGCAAAGAATTGCGGCTTGTAAGATCCAAGCGATTACTAACGCGCAGAGGCAGTTGAGGTAATTCGCTTGCGGAACGCTACCACACAAGGTCGACAGAATCGCAATTACGCCTGGACCGCAGATAAGTGGAATTGCCATCGGCACGATAAAGGGCTCTTCTGCGACTTCGTCCTTTTCTTCTGCGAGGGTGGAAAAGACCATCTTAATGCCTGTTAAGAGCAGGATGAGGCCGCCAGAAATGGAGAGAATGCCACCTTCAATCTGTAATAACCCAAAGAAAGAGTGGCCAAAGGTGAGGGCTAACACCATCGCCACCAACGCGATGAAGAGCTCGCGGACGAGCACTTTGCGTTGGCGACGTTTCGGGACAGGGTTAAGCGTTGCGATAAATACGGGTAAGTTGCCGAACGGATCCGTCAACATAAAGAGGAGCACTGCGGTAGAATAAATGAAACTGAAGTCCATTTTGGGTTCTCCTTCATGGTCAATAAGGCTTCTTTTAAGGGTGAAAAAGGGTGCTTTTGCTGAACGTGTTAGCAGAGCGCTTGTTCACATGCAGGATTAGCACCCCTTCCCAAGGTCATAGGCCTGCTGAAGTGCCTCAGGGTGATTATTGATTTCGCCGCGTTCATAAACGCCTGGGACGCAGAGCATGCCCTTTTCTTCAGAGCCTTCGCAACACAAAACAAAGCCGCGCAAAGCTTCAATCGTGCCCTTGAAGAGTTCGGTTTCGGTGTCTGCCATCGTCATGATGTAGTAGAAAGCTTTGTTCACAATACGCGGATAGACCATAACCGAACGATCGATTAACGCCTTTAATTGTGCACACATCGTATAAAAGTAGACGGGCGTGCCGAGGACAATCACATCGGCTTCAAGCATCTTTTCAATCATCAAGGTCGCGCCATCTTGTTGGGGGCAGAAGCCAGACTTACACGCATAGCACGCACGGCACGGGGCAATTTGCTTGCCTGCGAGCGAAAACTTCTCAACTTCGTGTCCGGCATCACGCGCACCTGCTGCGAAACGGTCGCAGAGTGTTTCAGAATTTGCGCCTTTGCGCGGGCTACCAGAGATGACGAGGACTTTCTTGCTCATAATGACAACTTTCTACTGAAAAGTGCGTGATTGCGAAAAGGGTATTAGTGATTGAAGATGAGAGAACAAAGCGCGTCTTTGACTTTGGCGCTTACAGGCAGTTTGCCAAGGAAGACGGTTGGCTTTGGCGCGCCATGGAAATCGCTCCCCACAGAGGGGATTAAGTTGAGACGTTTCGCGATGCGTAAGAGCGCCACGGTAGTCTCTGTGTCATACGCAGAGTAAAAGCATTCCATACCAACGATACCAGCGTCGCGCAGTTCAGCGATGCGAGGTTCAAGGAGGGTGAGATCCTTTTCAAGGCTCAAGGGGTGTGCCATGATCATGACGCCACCTGCCTCACGAATGAGGCGTACGCATTCTGCCGGCGAGTAACGGAAACGGTCGCGATAACAGCATGCGCCTTTGCCCAAATAACGTTCAAAAGCATCAGCGAGATCGTTGGCGAGGCCACGCTGAATGAGCGCTTGTGCGAAATGGACGCGGCTAATCAATTCGTCTCCTGCAAATTGCGCCACTTCTTCAAGGGTAAGGTCAATGCCGTTTTCGTGAAATGCGTCCAACATCGCAAGATTGCGCGATTCGCGTCCGCCAAGCATCTTTTCAAACGCGGTACGTAATTTGGGATCACGATGATTAAAGCCGAGGCCAACCAGATGGAGCTGTCCGCTGGGTACTTCTGCGGAGAATTCAATCCCTGGGACGCCGCGCATCCCAAGACGTTCGGTTTCGGCTAAGAATTCATCGAGCCCTTTTGCGCAGTCATGGTCGGTTAACGCCATAACATCTAAGCCTGCGGCTTTCCCTGCGCGCGCAAGTTCTGTGGGCGTGAGACTGCCATCACTTGCGGTAGAGTGGGTGTGTAAATCAATCATGGAGAGCACTCACTGTTTATGCAATTGGAAAAGGGGGCTAAAAAGACAAAACGCCTCCGCCCATGGGGCAGAGGCGCTTGGCGTGAGCACTTAGTGCTTGGTGTAAGTCCCATTCACCGTGTCAAACGGCACCTTCGCGAAGTAGGAGGCGATGGCGGTGTCGTAGTCAGCCGTGTGAGCGAAGGACTTCTTCATGAGATAGAAGCGCGTTTCGAGCGAAAGCGTACCTTCGCAAGCGGCGAGTTCTTCGGTGAGCTTGGCGTAGTCCTGAGGATCGGTCACGGAGGCCACGCGCAAGTAGTTCTTTGCGGAAGCGCGGACCATGCAGGGGCCACCGATGTCAATGTTCGTACGAGCCTGTTCGGGCGTGACGCCAGGCATTGCCACGGTATTCTTAAAGGGATAGAGATTCACAACAACCATATCAAGCGGTACAGCGTCAAGGCGCTTAATGTCTGCCTGGTGTGCGTCATTGTAAGTTTCAGAAAGAATGCCGAGGTAAATCTTGAAGTCAAGCGTCTTTACGAGACCGCCCTGCATTTCGGGCTGACCGGTGTAATCCGAAACGGCCACGAGCTGGGACTGCTGTTCGGGCGTGAGCATATTCTTGATGGCGTTGTAGGTGCCACCAGTGGAATAGAGCGTGACGCCAGGGCAAGCGGCGAGCAATGCGGGAATGAAGGTGTCGAGACCCGTCTTGTCGGAGACGCTGATGAGCACGTGTTTCACGGCTACGCGGTTATCGATGTCCTGAACGATGTTTAACATAGTATTTTCCAATGAGGGGTTAGAAAAAGGGAGGCGGAAACCTTACGGCAATTCGCCGGTTAGGCCGTGGTGACGGCAGTAGTCAATGGTAGCCTGCAACACTTTACGATTCTTTTCGATGAGCGCGGGCTTCTTGGCGAAGGAGCGTTCAAGGGCTTCAATGAGCAAGTGACCGGGGATATTGAGTGCGTCCAAGGCAATCAAGCCGCCCAGGATTGCAACGTTTGCAGCCTTCGGCACACCATTTGCCATCGCGATATCAATCGCAGGAATCTTGATGATGCGCACGTCTGGCGGGACTTCCTTCGGCAAATTAACGGTGCTGTCAAGAATTGCAAGACCACCAGGCTTGACCGTCTTAAGGTGCTTATTGCAAGCGGCTTGGTTCATCACAACGAGCATCTCGGGATTTTCCACTGCGGGAGCACCGATGGTGCGCGTAGAGGTCACAACCGTGCATGAAGCGTCGCCACCGCGCTGTTCTGGGCCGTAACTCGGTAACCATGTGGTTTCCAAGCCCATTGCGCGAGCTGCGTCTGCGACCATAAGGCCGAGACTCAAAATGCCTTGACCACCGAAGCCGGTGAACTTGAAGCGACGTTCCTTGTCGTCGCAGACTTCACACTTGGGGTCTTCAGAGCCGTCATCGCCGAAGAATTCTGCCAAGTTCTTCCACTGTGCGGGTTCAGGGCGCACGGGCGCTTCTGCAGAGCGATCGCGGAGGCAACCTAAGGGATATTCCTTTTCGAGTTGCTCAATGACGAACTTTGCTGCGTCCAAGGGCGTGCCGCGCATGGAGGTGGGGCAGGGCGAAAGGATTTCAACGAAGGTATAACCCTTACGATCGCGTTGAATTTCCAATGCCTTACGAATGGCTTGGCGGGCTTTCATGATGCGCTTCGTGTCAGCCACGGAGACGCGTTCAATGTAAACGGGCAAATCAAGCTGATTAATCAATTCTGCCATGTGCAACGGCATCCCGTCGGTGGCAGGATTGCGGCCGTAGGGCGAAGTGGTGGTCTTCTGTCCAATGAGCGTGGTGGGGGCCATTTGGCCGCCCGTCATGCCGTAAATGGAGTTGTTGATGAAGAAGACTGCGATGTGTTCACCACGTGCAGCGGCCTGAAGGGTGTGGTTCAAACCGATTGCGGCCAAGTCGCCGTCACCCTGATAGGCGATAACGATGGCTTTGTCTTTCAAGCGGCTGATGGCAGAGGCCATCGAGGGTGCCTGTCCATGACCTGCACTGACGTTGCCCACATCCCAGTAGTAGTAACCGAAGACGCCGCAACCAATGGGGTTTACGATGACGGTTTTGTCTTGTAAACCGAGGTCAACATAGGCTTCGGTCAGGAGTTTGTGTACAATGCCATGGCCGCAACCTGCACAGTAGTGCGTGATGCGATTCTCGGAGCCCGAGCGCGTAAAGACATCATACATGCCTTTTGTTTCAAGCGTAGCCATTACACTGCTCCTTTCACTGCGCGGATGATATCCTGAACGGGAATCAACATGCCGCCCATGCGGTTGATGAGGCCCACGCCTTCAGGGGGCAAGATGCCTTCGCGTGCGAGGTGCAATACGACGTCATCACGGAATTGGCCTGCACTCATTTCCACGGTAAAGAGGCGCTTCTTTGCGAGCGGGCGTAATGCGTCAATCGGGAAGGGCGAAAGCGTAATCGGGCGGAAGAGGCCCACTTTGATGCCTTCCGCGCGAAGCATGTCCACGACGGTGCGTGCATTGCGGCTGCTGGAGCCGTAAGCCAAGAGAACGACATCTGCGTCATCGCACTGGTAGCATTCTGCGCGCTGGAATTCCTTATCCATACGAGCATACTTACGCTGCAAACGCACATTCATGCGTTCTTGTGCGGGGGCGTCAAGATAGATGGAGGTGAGCAAGTTTTTACGCGTTTCTGCGTTACCTTGCACAGCCCAAGCGGTGGTATCAACGGGCTTTGCCTCTTCCTTCGGCAGGCGAAGGGGTTCCATCATCTGGCCGAGCTGACCATCGGATAACACGATTGCGGGCGTGCGATATTCAAATGCTTTTTCAAATGCAAGCATGGTGAGATCGCACATTTCTTGAACATTGCCAGGGGCAAGCACGAGACAACGGTAACTGCCGTGGCCGCCGCCTTTGACGACTTGGTTGTAGTCGGCTTGTTCGGGGTAAACATTGCCAAGGCCAGGGCCTGCGCGCATCACGTCCACAATCACAGTGGGGATGTCAGTCGCGGCCATGTAGGAGATGGCTTCTTGCATCAAGGAGAAACCAGGGCCAGAGGTGGCGGTAAGTGCGCGGCAACCTGCCGCAGCTGCGCCATAAAGCATGTAGGCAACAGCATCTTCACTTTCGCCTTGCACGAAGATACGGCCTGCAGCAGGGAAATATTCCGCTGCCTTGTGTGCCACTTCGGATGCGGGTGTAATAGGATAACCGAAATACCCTTCGGCGCCAGCGTACAGTGCACCGATCACAACGGCTTCATTGCCTTTGACAAACTTTGTCATTGCGCACCGCCTTTCGGAGTAGCATCTGGTTTTTCAATGTGAAGTGCATAAGGTTCTGGGCAGTTGTAGAAACACATGCCACACCCAATGCATCCTGTGCCCTTGTACTTCACGGCTTTAACGCCGTAATGGTTGTACGTTTCAGAGATTTCAAGGCATCCTTTAGGGCACGCCGCTACGCATCGCCCGCAACTCTTACAGCTGTCGGGTTCAATCCGCGGGTAAGGTAAATCAAATTGCTGTTCCACGCTTTTCTCCTTTCGGTTAAGCGTAAAAGGGTAATGCCGACAAGACATCCCCAATTGCATAAACCTATTTTACCATAGTTAGGACAGAATAAGCAATAGAAAGCGATGCGTGTATACAGGGATTTTAGTTTTGTAGACATTTGTACAAAAACGCACAAATTACAGTGCAAAACGGTGGTTTTCTGCGGTTTTTGGGGTAAATGATTAGGGAATGTGTGCTAAGAGTGTAAAAAGGGTGTAATGTTTTTCTGCAGAAACCGCGCGAGTCGTTTTGATTTTTGAAGGTGGTGTGCAGAAAATAGGGCGTCTTGCGAGATGTAAAAGTTCGAAATGTGTTATAGTAGCACTATGAAATATCTTCCTTTTCTTTGTCTGGTTATGTTGCCCTTTTTGGGGTTAGCGAGTGATAATCTCAAAATTGGTACGCCAGGCGGTTGTGACCAAGTGATTGATCGCGTCGGATATGCGCTTGGTTACGTTGAGAAATACGAACAAGCCGCCTGGGTGCAGTATCATTTTACGCGTGCAGAAAATCAGAAGAAAGAGCACAAACGTGGAGAGGAGTTTTTCCCAGATCCAGAGATTGTGACGGGTTCTGCAACGCTTGAGGATTATAAACATCCATACTATGATCGTGGCCATATGGCGCCTGCAGCGGATATGCAGTTTTCTGAGGTTGCGATGCGCGAGAGTTTCTATCTCTCCAATATGTCTCCTCAACACCGCGAAATGAATGCTGGCATTTGGGCAGATATTGAAAAGTTCGTGCGTTACACCGTGAATGTAGAAAAGGAAGTTTACGTGATTACGGGACCAATCTTTGGAGAAAAGCCGCGTACGATTGGGCCTAGTCACGTCGCCATTCCTGAGGCATATTACAAAATCATTTACGATGTTACGCCGCCGCAGAAAATGATAGCCTTTATCGTGCCGAATCGTCGGAGCAATCAACCGATTCATACCTTTGTGACGACTGTTGATGAAGTGGAGAAACGCACCGGTTTAGATTTTTTCACTGCGCTTCCAAAAGAAGAAACCGATCTCTTGGAAGCGAAGGTGGATGTGAATGTGTGGAAAAAGTTAAAGGGTTGGTATCGCGAGAATCTGCGTCTGCCGTGGGAACAATCGTAAGTGGGAAAAGTAGGGTAAATTTTGCCGTTTCGCAGTTGTTTTGCAACGCTTTTTGAAAAAGGCTTATTTTCATCTTTAAAAAGGCTTGTATTGAACTTCAATAAGGCTTGTTTTCACTTTCAAAACAAGCCTTATTCAGAAAGCCTCATTTTGCCCTTTTCAAAAGTGTTCTTTTGAGAGGTTAAAGAGCGTTGGAAGAAACGATACATTCTGAAAGAGAATTGATAATTTTTACCTAAAAGAGAATTGATATTTTTAAGCGATTGGCAAGATGAGAAAAGAAAAAAGAGAGCCTCCGAAAGGAAGCTCTCTTTTTGAATCGGATTATCCGAACCTAAGCTTACAAGCAGCTGTGGCAGGTACGGGCAATCACTTCGTCCTGGTGCTTCTTGCTCAAGTTGATGAAGCGCACAGCGTAACCGGAAACGCGGATCGTGAGATTCGGGTAATTTTCCGGGTGAGCCTGAGCGTCACGGAGCAAGTCCACGTTGAAGACGTTCACGTTCAAGTGGTGAGCGCCCTGTGCGAAGTAACCATCCATCACGCGGGTGAGGTTGGCGACCTGGTCAGCCTTGTCCTTGCCGAGAGCGGTGGGGTTGATGGTGAAGGTATTGGAGATACCGTCACGGCATGCATCGTAATCGAGCTTAGCCACCGAGTTCAAGGAGAAGGTAGCGCCAGAGTTGTCGCGACCGTGCATGGGGTTAGCGCCAGGAGCGAATGCTTCGCCAGCCTTACGACCATCAGGGGTTGCACCCGTGTTACGACCGTACATCACGTTGGAGGTGATGGTGAGGAGGGAGAGGGTGTGTTCAGCGCCGCGGTAGCAGGGGGTCTTCTTCAATTCAGTGGAGAAGTATTCTGCGATATCCTTAGCGATTGCGTCCACGCGGTCATCGTCGTTACCGAACTTCGGGAAGTCGCCTTCGATGACGAAGTCGGTGGTGATGCCTTCTTCGTTACGGACAGGGGTGACCTTTGCGTAGCGGATAGCGGAGAGGGCGTCTGCGACCACGGAGAGACCTGCGCAACCGAATGCCATCCAGCGGTGAGCCAAATGGGTGTCATGGAGAGCCATCTGGGTCTTTTCGTAGGCATACTTGTCGTGCATGTAGTGAATCACGTTCATGGTGTTCACGTACTGGTGGGCGAGCCAAGAGAGCAAGGTCTTGTAGCGAGCCATCACGTCGTCGTAGTTGAGAACGCCTTCAGCGGGGAGATCCGTCTTCGGGGAGACCTGCTTACCATGGATTTCTTCACGACCGCCGTTGAGGGCCATGAGGAGAGCCTTGGGGAGGTTGATACGAGCGCCGAAGAACTGCATGTCCTTACCGAGGGTCATTGCAGAGACGCAGCAAGCGATTGCGTAGTCATCGCCATAGCGTTCGCGCATGAGGTCATCGTTTTCGTACTGCACGGAGTCGGTTTCGATGGAGACGTGTGCGCAGTAGTCCTTCCAACCCTGAGGGAGGCCCTGAGCCCAAAGCACGGTCATGTTGGGTTCCGGTGCGGGGCCGAGGTTTTCGAGGGTGTGGAGCATACGGAAGGTCGTCTTGGTGACGAGCGTACGGCCGTCGAGACCCATACCGCCGAGGGATTCGGTGGTCCAGGTGGGGTCACCTGCGAAGAGGTCGTTGTATTCCGGAGTGCGGAGCTGACGGTTCATGCGCAAGTGGAGGACGTAATCGTCGATGAGTTCCTGAGCGCCTTCTTCGGTGAGGACGCCAGCGGCGATGTCGCGTTCCAAGTAGATGTCAAGGAAGGTAGCAGTACGGCCGAGAGACATAGCAGCGCCGTTCTGTTCCTTGATTGCACCGAGGTAACCGAAGTAGGTAGCCTGGACTGCTTCGCGAGCGGTGGTGGCGGGCTTGGAGATGTCGCAACCATAGTTAGCAGCCATCTGCTTCAAACGACCCAAGAAGTCAATCTGACGCCACACGTCTTCGCGCAAACGAATGCATTCGTCGGTCATCGTTTCGCCAGGACCGTTGCCGATTGCATCCAAATCCTTCTGCTTTTCTTCGATCAAGCGGTCAACGCCATAGAGAGCCACACGACGATAGTCACCGATGATACGGCCACGACCATAGGCGTCGGGCAAACCGGTGAGCACGTGTGCGCTACGGAGTGCACGCATTTCCTTGGTGTATGCACGGAACACACCTTCGTTGTGCGTGGTGCGATACTTCATCTGCTGCACGACGTGGTCGCTGATGGTGTAACCATAAGCTTCAGCAGCCTGATGGCACATGCGCATGCCGCCGAAGGGGTTGACAGAACGCTTCAAAGGAGCATCCGTCTGGAGACCCACGATCAACTCGTTATCCTTGTCGAGGTAACCGGGCTTGTGGTTGAGGAGGGAGGAAACGTGGTTGACGTCCACATCGAGAACGCCACCCTTTTCATACTCTTCCTTGTGCAAACGCTCATATTCAGCGTTGACCTTCTGAGTACGGGCCGTTGGACCGGTGAGGAAGGATGCATCACCTTCATACGGCGTATAGTTAGTCTGAATGAAGTCACGGACGTCAATGGTGTCCTGCCATTTGCCGGACTTAAACGCAGGGTACTGGAACATAATGGTGCTCCCATTTTTGCGGTGATATTTCCGGCCGCGCGACAACTCGCAGCACACCAACCGGAAATGCGTCACAAACTATACCAAAAATAAAAAAGAAGCGTCAAGCAGAGAAACAGAGGTGTTAGACGCGTGAAACACAATATATAGCGTATAATGGTGTATAATTGCGCAATATGGACTAAAACTTGTATGTTTTTTTATTTAAAAAAAGAGTGAAAATTTTCTCTAAAAGAGCCTTTTTAAGCGCAAATTCAAAATTTTCGCGTCAAAAATTGTAATTATTACATATCGCACTTTTGCAAATAAATAAGCATAGGCATTTTAAATTTAATTAATAATCATTCAAGTTTCACTGGGTGATGTTCATCTAAAATATTCATTTCACCATAATTGGAATCGTTATGAAAGTTCTCTTGAGGTTAGGAGAGCGATTAAACAATTACATTGAGAGATGTCATAATGTGAGTTTAAGTGGCATGGTTTTTAGTTAAACGCGATAAACCTTTTATAAAAGTGAAACATCCTTTAATTAAAAGTAGGCATATTCTTTCATTGAATAACCTCTCTAAAACAACAAGCGCACCTCGGATGAGATGCGCTTGTTTGGTTGTAAGCAAAGGTGCGATTAGGCCTGCTGATCGAGGTCGCGCATAGCTTCCTTACGGGAGAGCTTGACACGGCCTTTGATGTGGCCGCCCTCATTAATTCCCTCCTCGTGAAACTAAAGTAATCCGTTATTGAAAACGACATTTCTTAAATAAGAACTGTAGTCCTTTGACGAAAAGCCGCAGTTTTTATTGTGAGCATCGCGACTTCGTTACCGTAGAAATTTAAAAGGCCTGTGGCAAGATTTGATGAAGGGAGTCTTTTAGTTGTGTCGTAAAGCGGATAGCACCCTTTTCATTGAGGTGGGTAGCATCAGCGAAATCTGATTCAGTGTAGTCAATGGTTGGGGTGTAAAGGTCAATAACATAATTGTTTGGATAGGATTTGAGGTACTCAATAAACTTGTGTAATTGGGAGAGTCCATTAAATTGTTCACGCCATTTTGGTGCTGTTGGTCCAATAACCCAAATGAGGGGACGCGTTGTTTGTGTGCAGCATTCGTTTAGGGGCGCTTCCCACGATGGGGCGAAGGAAAAGGTTTGCGTGTGAATGTGTTCATTAATGTGTTGCCATTCGGTTGCGTTTCGACTTGTGAGTAAGAGGACGGCTCCATTATCGACCCTCTTGGTTATAGCTTTACGATTATTCATCCATGAGGCTAAGTTTTTTCGAAGAGTGCCATAAAAACGAATGCCTGGCCAATAGTCTGCTGATAATGTATGACACCCAAAGAGTTCTTCTTGAACGGTGGGGGATTGGGCGGCAAGAAGATAGTCGGCCATGAGGCATGGGGTGTATTCGCCGTGAAAGCCCCACGGATCAAGATTGATAATGATGGGGCCTTTTGTTTGATTACGAATCGCCTGTTTGAGATGGAAGAGAGTTTCATACATACCACTTCCATCAATGCCATAATTGAAGGCGTTTGGAGAAAGAAGACTTGGCACATAGTGGGCTTGTGCACGAGAGGAGCCTAAGATTGGGAGTTCTTCATTTGGAGGAGTTAAGAAAAGACGATGAGTCTTATAACTCGGGGCGGCGGTAGAGTTTAAGACAAGTTGTTGGTTAAGCACGTCGTTAAGTGCAAGCGCACTAACCGTGATAATCATAAGCGATAGAACAAAGTAAAGAAGATGGCGCATAGGAGGATGAGTCGTTAGAATTGGAAGTAAATGAATTCGCCCCCAGAGGGCATACCCAAGAAGATGATTGCAAGGATAAAGAGGGTCGCAAAGAGAAGTTGGTGAGAGGTCTTTTCAATTTTACAGTCTGCAGGAAAGAGATAGCTAATGGCTAAGAGTCCAACAGCACACCAACAGAATCCAAAGTGCAAGGGCCCCATCCCTGCACAAAGTGCCATTAAAGAGGGCGTGTAATCGCCTTTAAACATCGTGTGAAGAAAGGTAGTCAATTGGCTAAAATCTTGTGCACGGAAGAGAATCCATGCAAAAATAACACCAATGTTTACAATGAGAATTGAAACTTTTTTGGTGATAGGTGGGTGAGGGAATGTGGATATCTTAATGAGTTTGTTTCGAAGAATGGCAATAGTTTGAAATGTTGCATGGAGTGCACCCCACGCTACAAAAGTCCAATTCGCACCATGCCATAACCCAGAGAGGAGGAAGACAATCCATAAATTACGGAGAAGTTTTCCTGTATGGACACGATTCCCGCCAAGGGGGATGTATACATAATCTTTAAACCAAGTGGAAAGGGAAATGTGCCAACGGCGCCAAAAGTCAGTAAATGATGTGGCTAAATAGGGGCGATTGAAGTTGAGCATTAACTCAAAGCCGAAAAGACGTGCCACTCCTCGAGCGATATCCGAATAGCCAGAAAAGTCACAATAGATTTGAATGGAAAAGAAGAATGCGGCAACAATGCAGGTGAGGGAGCTGTTAAAGAATGCGCAATTATTGAAGGTTTGGTCCACATAAACGCTCAATGTGTCCGCCACGACCATCTTTTTAAAGAGACCATAAATCATTAAACAGATACCATGCCTTGCCACGTCAGGGTTAAACTGGCGGGCCTTCTGAAATTGAGGTAAGAGATTGCTTGCGCGTTCAATAGGCCCTGCGACCAATTGAGGAAAAAAGGAGATGAAAGCGAAGAACTCCACGATGCTACGAGTCGGCTTTAGTTTGCTGAAATAGATGTCAAAGGTGTAACTTAAGGCTTGGAACGTGAAGAAAGAAATCCCAACAGGAAGCATAATTTTTAAAAGAAGGGGATGCCACTCAATTCCTACGAGTTGAAAAAGTGCGCAAAAGCTTTCAATGAAGAAGTTGTAGTACTTGAAGATGCAAAGGATGCAAAGGCAGAGCAAACAACAGAATGCTAATGCGCATTTGCGTAAAAGAGGCGAGTTCGTGCGATGGATAAAAAGGGCTGCGGTGAAGTTTACCCCAGAACATCCTGCAATAAGGAAAAGATAACGCCAATCCCACCACCCATAAAAGAGATAAGAAACGATGAGGAGAAACAGGTTCTGTGCACGAAAGGATTTCGCAAGGAGCCAATAAATGGAGAGCGCGCAAGGCAAGAAAAGGGCAAAAATGAGTGAGTTAAAAAGCATATGCTCTCCTAAAGGGTGGCGAAACTTCTCAGAGAACGCTTTTGCCGAAAATGAAAAACGCGCTCTCCAATCACGTCTCACAACAGGCCCTAGGAAAGCCCAAGAATGAACGCGAAAAGAGAACGCGCCAATGGGCGCGCTCCGCTTAAACACGTTGCATTCTTCTTCGAATTTCCTAGGTTCGTTGTGAGCAACAATGTTTGTGCAGTGCACAAAAATCAGTTGTTATGGCTCATCCCATAACGTGCCTTTAGTATAACACATCTTAGATTTGTCGCTTTGAAAATGTTATTTTCTTTTGATTATTTTACTTAAGGTGAGGAGCTCATCTATTTACGTGTTCTTTAGAAGGTTTTAGGTATAACGAGGTGGTTCATGAGGGGGGAGCGGAAGGTTAAAGATAGTTAAGTATTATAAAAACAACAAGCGCACCTCAGATGAGATGCGCTTGTGATGTTTAGAGCGAAGGTTTAATTAGGCCTGCTGATCAAGGTCGCGCATTGCTTCCTTACGGGAGAGCTTGACACGGCCACGTTCATCGATGCCGATGCACTTCACCATCATCTTGTCGCCCACCTTGCAGACGCTTTCCACAGAGGGGATGCGGCGGTTGGAGAGTTCGGAGATGTGGCAGAGACCATCCTTACCAGGAAGGATTTCTACGAAGCAACCGAATTCCTTGATGCCGGTGACGGTACCTTCGTAAATCTTACCTTCTTCAGCTTCAGCAGAGATGGCTTCGACTTCGCGCTTGGCGGCTGCCATGGATTCAGCATTGGTTGCGAAGATGGAGACGGTGCCGTCTTCTGCGATGTCAATCTGAGCGCCAGTGGAGTCGGTGATGCGACGGATGTTCTTGCCGCCAGGACCAATGAGTTCGCCAATCTTGTCGGTCGGGATCTTGATCGTGGTGATGCGCGGAGCGTAGGGGGAGAGCTCTTCACGAGGAGCAGGAATCACGGTAGCCATGTAATCCAAGATGGTGTTACGGCCCACGCGTGCTGCTTCAAGAGCGTCTTCCACGAGATCCCATGTGAGACCGCGGAGCTTGAGGTCGACCTGGAAGCCGGTGATACCCTTGCGCGTACCGCCAATTTTGAAGTCCATGTCGCCGCAGTGGTCTTCAGCGCCGAGAATATCGGTCACGAGTACCTTCTTGCTCAAGTCAGGCGTGGTGAAGAGGCCGACGGAGATACCTGCCACAGGTGCGGTGATCGGTACGCCAGCATCCATGAGTGCCAAGCAACCGCCGCAGATGGAGGCCATCGAGGAGGAGCCGTTGGAGCCCATGATTTCGGAAACCACGCGCACAGAGTAAGGATAATCAGCAGGAATCACTTCTGCGAGGGAGCGTTCGGCAAGTGCGCCGTGGCCGATTTCGCGACGGCCCGTGGAACCCAAACGGCCCACTTCGCCAGTGCAGTAGGGCGGGAAGTTGTAGTGAAGGATGAACTTCTTCTGCTTAGCGCCGCCAGTGACAGAGTCAAGATCCTGTGCATCCTTAGAGGTGCCGAGGGTGACGGTGGCGAGGTTCTGAGTTTCGCCACGATTGAAGACTGCAGAACCGTGGGTGCGGGTGAGCACGCCCACCTGAGCTGCGAGCGGACGAATTTCGTGCTGAGCACGACCATCAATACGCTTGCCACGTTCCAAGAAGTTGGCGCGAACGGTTTCAATTTCGAGTGCGTCAAAGAGGTGAACAAACTTCACATCGTCAATGACCCAATAACCAGCTTCATCCTTGCCATACTTTTCCTGGCAAGCTGCGAGAAGTTCTGCGCGAATGGCGTCAACCGCTGCCTGACGTTCCAACTTACCAGGGATGATGAGCGCGTCAGCGAGGCGAGAACCTGCGAGGTCGCGGATGAAGTTTATCTTTTCAGGATCTTCAGGCTTGTCTGCGATTTCCTTGTCAGGCTTGCCAAGGGCGCGACGCATTTCAATCTGAAGGTCAATGATCTTTTCAACTTCTTCATGGGCGCGCTTCATTGCGGCGAGGAAGTCTGCTTCGGAGATTTCCTTTGCAGAACCTTCCATCATGAGGAACTTACCGCGGAGACCTGCATAGAGGAGGTCGAGGTCGGACTGTTCGCGTTCTTCGTGGCTGGGGTTGATGACCCATTCGCCATTGATGCGGCCGATGCGGACGCAGCCGATGGGGCCCATGAAGGGAACGTCAGAGATGTGAAGTGCGGCAGAAGCTGCGTTCACAGCGAGAATATCGGTTTCGTGCGTACCATCACAGCTGACGAGCATGGAGTTAACCTGCACGTCATTGTAGTAACCGTCAGGGAAGAGCGGACGGATAGGGCGGTCGCACATACGAGCGATGAGCGTTTCCTTTTCGGAAGGACGCTGTTCGCGCTTGAAGAAGCCACCCGGGAAGCGGCCTGCAGCGTAGAACTTTTCGCGATATTCACACTGCAAGGGGAAGAAGTCAATGCCTTCACGGGGCTTATCGGTGCAGGTCACTGCACAGAAAACGGTGGAGTCACCCACGGAGACGGTCACTGCACCAGCGGCCTGCTGAGCCAAGAGACCAGTTTCGATTGTCATTGTCTGGCCGGCGATTTCGGCCGAGAACTTTTTGCTATTCTGCATACTTTTTTCCTACTGCGGGTCGTGGCCTGGAAAGAACTGTTTGCCACCCTGTCCGCAGGCTTGTTTCGTTTCTAATGTCTTTCCAATCATTAAAGATAGCACAACAGAGCCTTTTATTGCAATGAAAATACGCTACTAAATAATAATAAAACAAAAAAGGTGCATAGCGGAGATTTCAAATGGCGTTGTTTGGGTAGTAAAACATTGGGAGGCTATTCTGTCTTTTTGGGTGAAACGCGGTTTTAAGTGTGGGATAAAAGGGGGGGCTTGACGATGATTACGTATGAATTTTGGCAGAAAAATAAGAAAAAGTTTGATTTCTAACAAAAATGTTAAAAAAATGCTTGACGTTTTAAATGTGACCTTGCTACAATGTGCGGCGTTTTCTACTTGGCGGGTTAGCTCAGTTGGTAGAGCAGCGGAATCATAATCCGCGTGTCGGGGGATCGTGCCCCTCACCCGCCACCATTTTTTTAGAAAACAGACTCCACGTTCCGAAGTGGCGCAGTGGTAGCGCAGGTGACTGTTAATCACTTGGTCGCAGGTTCGAATCCTGCCTTCGGAGCCAATTTTCAGACGATTTCCCTTTTCGTTCCGAAGTGGCGCAGTGGTAGCGCAGGTGACTGTTAATCACTTGGTCGCAGGTTCGAATCCTGCCTTCGGAGCCATTTTACGCTTGAGCAACCGCTCAAGCGTCTTTTGTTTTTAGGTGATGCTAAAAAAGAAGGTCCGCCCAATTGAGCGAACCTTAGAATAGATGTGGCGCGTGGCGATGTTAATTGCCGATGACATTGTGCTTTTTCCATCCACCGTGGAAGAATCGCCAGAGGAAGATACTCGCTGCCAAGAAAACGTACCCAGGCATTGTCCACCAAAGTGCAACAATATCGTGGCCAAAGTGGTAGAGTAAAAAGATGGCAGGCACCCAAAGAACCACGGAGATAAATCCTGTAACAAACATAACAAAGCGCGTGTCGCCTGCACCTTTAAGTGCGCCGCCAAGGATGATATTGCACGCGTCTCCTGTGGCCCAAAAGAGGAAGAGGAACACGAGCTTTTTCCCAACGCTCAAATATGCATCATAGGCGAAGGGTGAATTCTCCGCGTAGAAGAAGTGTAGGATGTGTTCGTGGAAAGGACCAATAATTAATAGGCTAAGGCAGATGTAGCCAAGGCCAATTAAAAGACATTTACCGCCTGCGCGCGTAGCACCGCTGGGGTCTTTCGCGCCAATGCGTTGGCCGACGAGGACTGTCGCCGCCATTGCGATGCCCATTAGGGGCGCGAAAATAAGATGGTTGATGGCGAGTGCGATATTGCTAACCGCAAAACTGAGTTCGTCAAAGCGCCCTGTAAGGAAGACGAAGATGGTGAAAGTCGAGATGTCTAACAAGACGTGACCCCCGCTGGGTACGCCAAAACGGATAATTCGCAACATTAATGGAAGCTTAAATGCAAAAGCCACGCGACTACGGTAGAGCGTAGAAAAGTGTCTTTCACGAAGCACTGCCACTGCTAAGATGGCGACGATTAGAAATTGCCCACAGGCGGTTGCGATACCAGCGCCGACAATCCCTAATTCCGGAATCGGCCCAAATCCCCAAATGAAGAGGGGGTCAAGTACCACATTGACAGCGTTTCCGACAAGGTTGGCGATCATAACTAAGCGTGTAAAGCCTTGGCCTGTAAAGAAACCAGAAAGCGCTGCGCCAAATGGGATAAAGAAACTGCCAATCGTGAGGGTAAGGTAATAACTCCGTTCTGCGGCAATCACATCGGGCGCATGGCCTGCAAAGTCAAAGAACCAATATCCCAATGGGATGGAGAGCAAAAGAATTGGAATGCAGAGTACGGAGAGCCAAATGCCCTGTGCCATTGCACGGGCACACGCTGCGCGAGCGCCTGCGCCGTAATATTGCGCCACAAAGGTCCCTGAGTAATGGACAATATTTTGTAGAAAGGCTAACACCATAAAGGACATTAACCCTGCGGGTAATGCTGCTTGAATACAGACCGCACTATAGCGTGCCAAAAAGATACGGTCGGCAAACATCATCACGGCATTGCCCGCCATCGCCAAGACAAGTGGCCATGCGACAGAAAGACATTCGCGGAAGGAGGCTGGTTTCATAACGGCTCTAACACAGGAATCAATTAAAATCGGCGAGCGTTTAGAGTGACTCGCCGATGTGCGCGCAAGGGGATGAATCTTTTAGAGACCTAAGACGCGCGGGAAGTCGGGGAAGGATTCATTGAGCATTTCAAATCCTTCGACAGCGATGGGCTGCTCTGCACGGAGTGCCGCGAGCGCCATGCTCATTGCGATACGATGATCTCCGTGTGCATTAACGATGCCATTGCCAGGAATCTTGCCCGTGCCATGGATGCAGACGCCATCAGGATACTCTTCGATGTCTACGCCTACAGCACGTAAGTTCTGAGCCATAATGGCGATGCGATCAGATTCCTTCGTGCGGAGTTCTGCGGCTTCTCGCACAATGGTGTCGCCTTCTGCACACGCTGCCGCAATCATAAACGCAGGGAATTCATCAATCATGCGTACGACAAGGTCGCCTTGAATGGTGGTAGCCGAAAGTTTTTGTGCGGCACGCACGCGGATGTCAGCAATGGGTTCGCCTGCCATTTCGGCTTCATTTTCAAAGGAGATATCTGCCCCCATCGCACGCAACGCATCTACGATACCTGTGCGCGTTGGATTGATGCCGACTTTTTCTAAGACGAAGTCACTGCCAGACAAAATCGTTGCCGCAACCATTAAAAACGCAGCACTGGAGATATCGCCAGCGAGTTCCGTATCTAATGGCTTGAGCGGTTCGCTCTGTGGTAATACCACGGCGCCATATCCTTCGGAGAAATTTTTAACGCGTGCACCCATTGCCGAGAGCATACGTTCGGTGTGGTCACGCGAAGGGCCTGGCTCCAAAATGGCACTTGGGGCATCACCAGAGAGCGCTGCAAGTAGTAAGCAACTCTTCACCTGTGCAGATGCCACTGGCAAGACATAGTTGATTGACCCGATTTTGCCAGGCTTAAAGGTGAGCGGCGCGCGATTGTCTTCGGCTTCCACTTCTGCGCCTAACATGCGTAAGGGGTCAATAATACGCGCCATTGGGCGCTTGCGAAGCCCATCAGAGCCATCCAATACGCAAGAAACGCCAGCCCCTGCGATTGCGCCAGCCAGTAAGCGAAACGTTGTAGCAGAGTTGCCACAATCTAATGGTGCATCAGGGGTCTTAAAGCCCTTGAGGCCCACGCCTTTTACTTTGAGCACATGCGTTTCTTCATCAAGTGTCCACTCCACCCCTAACGCACGCAAACAACGCAACATCGCACGCGTTACACCGCCAATCAAAAAACGGCGTACCGTGCTTTCACCTTCTGCAAGTGATGCAAAGAGTAACGCGCGATGCGAAAGAGACTTGTCGCCCTCAGGACGATAAGCGCCAGTTAAAGGTTGTTTACGAGGGGAAATGGTTTGCGTCATGGTGAGAACTCCACGAGTGTCAAGCGATTGCGGTTATTAGGCTTCAGGAGCAGCGGGGAGGTCATCTCGTGTAAAGCCGTGCTGAACAAGGGCTTCTTCAATCGTCTTAAAGTGGCATTTGGCGACTTGTGGCAGGATGGCGGGGCCTTTTGTCTTTAGAAGCGTAGAGAGCGCTTCTGGCACCTTAGGTCCAGCGCCTTTTGGCAATGCAATACCAGCCTCTTCTGAAAGCTTTTTAAGTTCTTTCACAAAGATGTCACGAGCTAATACAGATGCTGCTGCCACCGCGATATCGCGTTCAGCCTTATGCATTTGCTCGATAATCAACTTCTTTCCACGCGGCATTAAAGCGCGATTAATCGTGGCTTCAGTCTTTGCGAATTGGTCAATCACTGCGCGCGGACAGTCGGGGCGCTGCTCAGCGAGCGTTTCAATCGCACGTGCGTGACACCACGCGAGCAAACGATTGAGGTTGCCAATCTTATCGTACACGCGGTTGTACGTTTGCGGGCGCAATAAGACAAAGGCGCAATTTTGACGACCAAGAATCTTGCGGGCTTCTGTTGCGAGTGTCGCAATTTTGGAGTCTGCGATTGTTTTAGAGTCGCGAATGCCAAGGTCTGCGAGCTGTTTGCCCGTGGTTTCGTCAATAAAGCATGCCACCGTAATCAACGGACCAAAGATATCACCCTTACCACTTTCATCAGAACCCATATGCGGGGCGAACATCTTTGGATCAAGCACATCTTCATAACCCACCGTAGCTGCGCCTAAAACGAGCGGTTCGAGGGTGAAAAGAACAAAGTCCTGAGCCTCTTTCCCCTGGACAACGAGTTTGCCAGAGGTGTAGAGATTGATTGTGAGATGTTTACCTTTAAGCGCGAGCGAGGTGTAGGGCACTTGGACGCGTTGCAACGAACTCATCCCTTCGGTGACCATTTCAAGGGCGGCCGCCTGTTCGGGAGTGAGTGTGTAGGTGTAAAGGTTTTTCGGCTCCATAACCGAGATTAGGCTTTAACGTGTTCAGCGTAATAGTCGTCAATAACGGCTTCGCAACCAAAGGTCGCAGCGATGAGCGCGGTACGAATCCACATGCCATTGCGCATCTGACGCCAATACTTCGCGCGCGGGTCGGTATCAACATCTGTTGCGATTTCATCACGACGCGGCAAGGGGTGAAGAATTGCTGCGCCAGGCTTCATGGTGGCGACTTGTGCGGCATTGAGCTTGAAGGCAGAGGTGTCAATCTTGGCAGATTCACCCGATGCCTTGTCCCATTCATCTTGAATGCGCGTCATATAGACTGCATCTGCTTCAGGCAACCACTTCGCCATGTCGTCAGAGAGTTCAAACTGCACATTGTTGGCCGCAAGAATCTGCTGAATGTCTTCCTTGATTTGAAGTTCCTTGGGTGCCACAAAAATTTGACGCACATTGTTAAAGCGCGTCAATAAGAATGCCAAAGAGCGCACCGTGCGACCGCGGAGCAAGTCACCCACAAAAACAACCGTCTTACCATCAATGCCGCCCTGCGTTTCAAATGAACGATGCAGCGTGTAGATATCTAAGAGCGACTGCGTGGGGTGCTGGTCTTTACCCGATCCTGCATTGATCAACGGCACATTACGTTCAGAATTGCCTAAAACCCATGCGATGCGTTCGGCTAAACCCTTATCTGGCGAACGCATAATCACGAGGTCAAAGTAGGAGGAGAAGGTACGCACGGAGTCTTCTTTGCTTTCGCCCTTGAGCTCAGAGCTTGTTGCAGCGTCACGCACAGAGCCTGTACGCATCCCTAAGATCTCGCACGCAGAAAGGTGTGAAAGGAAGGTGCGAGAACTGGGCTGCGAGAAGTAGAGCATTGCGCGCTTGTGCGAGAGAAGAGTACTCAAAAAGAGTGCGCCTTCTCGGGACTTTGCGATGCGGCGAATACGAGTCGCTAAACCGCAAAGACGCTCAAGTAACGGACGATCAAATTGTTGTGCAAAGAGGGTGTGAAAGGGCATCCCATCCTTTTGCATGAGGTAGGGGGCCTTCTCTTGTTTGGGAAGCGCTTCAAAGTCTTCCCATGTGATGGTGGTGATGTCTTTCACATTCATTTGCGAACCTCCAAGGGTGCATTAAAAACCGTTTTCTTCGCAGAGTGCCGAGACGTAGAGCGCCTTAATGGTGTGCATGCGGTTTTCGGCTTCATCGAAGACTTTAGAGAAAGAGGATTCAAAGACGTCGTCGGTCACTTCAAGTGCGCCAGTTTCACGAGACACTTCGGTGTTGTTGTCGTGGAATGCAGGCAAGCAGTGCAAGAAGATGAGTTCGCCACCGAGATTACCGGTTGCCTCGCAAAGAGGCATGTTAATCTGGTAGGGGCGCAACAACGCAAGACGTTCGGCCTTCTTGTCTTCTTCACCCATGCTGACCCACACGTCGGTGTAGAGCACATTTGCGCCCTTTACGCCCTGAACGGGGTCGGTTTCTACGCGCACTTCGCTGCCGTTACGAGCGGCGATTGCACGTGCTTCTTCCACGAGTGCTTCGCAGGGGAAGAGTTCGCGCGGGGTGACGTTTACGAAATTGATACCAGCCTTGGCGCAGCCCATCATGAGGGAGTTGGCCACGTTATTACGACCATCGCCCACGTAGGCCATTGTCTTACCCTTCACGTCGCCAAAGGCTTCGCGCATGGTCATCATGTCTGCGAGGAACTGCGTGGGGTGGCTGTCATCGGTGAGACCATTCCAAACAGGCACGCCAGAACGTGCTGCGAGCGTTTCCACCGTGCTCTGCGCATAACCACGGAAGAGAATACCGTCAAAGAGACGACCCAAAACGCGTGCAGAGTCGGCGACCGATTCCTTCGCGCCGAAGTGCGTAGCCTGACCCGTTAAGAATTCTGCGTGACCGCCCTCATCGCGCACTGCGATGGCTGCGGAGTTACGGGTGCGCGTTGAGCTCTTTTCGAAGATGAGCGCAATGTTCTTACGACGCAAAAGTTCGCCACGAATACCAGCCTTACGACGGGCCTTGAGTGCGATGGCGAGATCGACCATGTAGGCAAGCTCGTCGTCAGAGAGCGAACGGATGTTCAGCAGGGAGCGACCGAGAAGCGCGTGGTTGAGTTTAAACATAGGAATTATTCACCTTTCTTAACAATGCTATTTTAGCAAAAAATGGGAGTTGTCAACCGCAATAAATGCGGTTACTTTGTGAGTCGATCGTAAGCGGCATTAATTGCAGCCATGCGCTCATTCGCTTCCTTGAGCATGGCGTCGGGAAGTCCTTGAGCATGGAGACGGTCGGGATGAAGTTCTTTCACCTTCTGTCGATAGGCCTTCTTAATTTCATCTGCGGAGGCATTTTTCTTGAGCCCAAGAAGGGCGAGATCTTGTTCGCGTTGCCCCACTGCGTTCGGACGATAAGTCCGCGTACGTTCTTCGTATTCGGCGCGACCACCTGCGGTGAAGGCGCGTAAGAGTTCTACGATAATCTCGCGCGGAATGCCAAAGTAAAGCCCTGCAAACGCGAGCATTTGGCGTTCTCCCTCGCTGAGGAGTTGGTCGCTACCTGCCACGCGCACCATAAATTTGAAGGTGAGTAAACGCACTTCAAAGTCGTAACTCATCTTGGCGAAGTCTAACGCGAAGGCCTCGTATCGGCGCGTAGAGTCCTTGGCCTCATTGAAGCACCGCTGTGCAAAGAGACGTTCCTCGCGTGTCAGACGAAGCTCTGTGAAGATGGCTTCTACCTTGGCGATTTCCTGCTCGGTGACGCGTCCATCGGCCTTGGCAATCTTGGCCAAAAGGGGCATTAAGAGCGAGAGATAACGCTCTTTCGGCGGCAAGCCGCCCGTCGTGAAATCATTATTTGAACGGGCTTGCTTCGTGATAAAGAGCGGTGCGATTAAATGATTCCATACAAAGGGAATCACCAAGAAAAAGAGGATAAAATTCCAGAGGCATCCCATAGTTTACTTATTCTCCAATGCCGCCTCAAAACGTTGCTTCACGTCAAAAGCATCCATTTGCGCAAAGAGTTCGTTCAATTCGCCTTCCATTACGCGGTCTAAGGAATAGAGCGTGAGATTGATGCGATGGTCGGTCAAACGATTCTGCGGGAAGTTATACGTGCGAATTCGCTGCGAACGGTCACCACTGCCACGCAGGGTCAAACGTGTCGCGCCCACCTTTGCCTCTTCTTCCTGACGACGCGCATCCAAGATACGCGACTTCAAAACGGCGAGCGCCTTTTCTTTGTTGCGATGTTGGCTACGTTCATCCTGACACTGCGCTACGAGTCCTGTGGGTAAATGCGTAATGCGAATCGCGGAATAGGTCGTATTCACCCCTTGACCGCCATGGCCACCCGCACAGAAAATATCAATGCGTAATTCGCTTTCAGGAATAACCAAGTCATCTTCTTCGTCGGCTTCTGGCAATACAATCACCGTAGCCGCACTGGTGTGGATACGCCCCTGTGCTTCAGTAACAGGCACGCGCTGCACGCGATGTCCACCACTTTCAAAGCGAAAACGTCCATACGGCGTTTCGCCACCAGAAACAGAGAGGACAATTTCCTTGTATCCGCCCAGTTCACTCGGGGAGGCATCCATCACCGCGGCCTTATAGCCATTGGCTTCACACCACCGCGTATACATACGGAAAAGGTCCGCCGCGAAGAGTGCTGCCTCATCACCCCCCGTGCCGGCGCGAATTTCAATCATCGCGTTACGGCTATCTAAGGGATCAACCGGCAAAAGTGACTCCGTCAACTTCTGTTCGGCTTCTGGCAATTGCGCCTCGAGTAAGGGTAATTCCTCCTGTGCCATTTCTGCCATGTCAGGATCTGCGAGCAATTCCTTCGCAGCTGCGATTTCTTCCTGCAAACCAAAAAACCGCGTAGAGGCGGCTTCAATCTTCTTTAATCGCGTGTGCTCTCGCAAAACCTCCCCATACCGACGGCGATTCCCTGTCACAGCAGGGTCTGCCATCTGTTCCTCTAATTGAGGCAGGGCTGAGAGATAATTTTGAATGATATCGCGATCAATCATGGCAAAAAAGCAAGGGGCTTGGAAAACGAAATGCCGACACAGCGCGCAAGCGCGGTGCCGGCGATTTCAGACAAAGAAGCTTTCGGCTTACTTGCGGCCGTAGCGCTGCATGAACTTGTCAATGCGGCCTTCGGTGTCCATCACGGTCTTCTTGCCGGTGTAGTAGGGATGGCACGCGGAGCAGACGTTGCAGGACATGGCCTTCACGGTGGAACGCGTCTGGATCACGTTACCGCAAGCGCAGGTAATGGTTGCGTCTTCGTACTTCGGATGAATGTCTTTCTTCATTGTTAACGCCTTTCAAACTGAAAAATGTCTGTCCATAATACCACACCTTTTGTCACTTAGTCAATTATTTATTTTCGTTTCAATGATTTAATCTGCGCGTCGCCTTCCTTAAATTACTACCACACGCGCGCGTATAGAGCGCATACGCGTGAGAAAAGAATCGTGGGAATATTGGCTGACAGAGCACCCAATAGCCAAACGCCTACACTGCCAGGAGGTTTAGTGGTTAGGCGTACTTAAGCGTTGTGCGCTTAAATTCGTTGTCCTGCCGCGCAGCGGCACTCTTTCCCAAAAACACGGGGTGAAGCGCCCTGCGCTTCCGCGGGGCGTGGGGGCGCGCAGTCCCTACTTAAAACAAGGAGAGCTGGATGTCGTCTTCGGCGAGGGTGACGCGGCGGCGTTTCGGGAGTTCAGGCTGCACGGCCTTTTGGCCTTCGAGGCCTGCGAGAATCACCTGTGCGCGGTCAATTACGGAGGCGGGCATGCCTGCGAGACGAGCCACGTGGATACCATAACTCTTATCCGCTGCGCCAGGCACAATGCGTCGTAAGAAGACAACGCTATCGCCTTGTTCACGCACCTGCACAGTGTAATTCTTAACGCCAGTAAGCGAAGTGGCGAGGTCGGTGAGTTCGTGGTAGTGGGTGGCGAAGAGGGTACGTGCCTTGCAAGAGGGCGTATTATGCAGATGTTCCACCACGCTCCAAGCGATAGAGATACCATCAAAGGTCGAGGTGCCGCGACCGATTTCGTCCAGGACAATCAAGGACCGCGTGGTGGCATTATTTAGAATGTTGGCGGCTTCCTGCATTTCAACCATAAAGGTGGAACGCCCGCGCGCGAGATCATCACCTGCGCCCACACGCGTAAAGACGCGGTCAATTACGCCCACCTTCATCATCTCTGCGGGGACATAACTGCCAATGTGCGCCATAATTGCGAGTACAGCGACCTGACGAATATAGGTCGACTTACCCGCCATATTCGGGCCTGTAATCAGGATAAACTGACGACTGGTGCCATTGATATCTGCGTCATTAGGCACAAAACGCTCTGCATCGGCGAGTTGCTCCACAATGGGATGACGGCCATCACGAATGATGAGGTCCATTGATTCATCCACAATGGGACGGCAGTAATCGGCCGCGAGTGCGCGATCTGCAAACCCTTGCAACACGTCCAAACGCGCCACAGCGGAGGCGAGCTGTTGAATTTGCGTTAAGGCAGCGCAGGCCTGTTCGCGGAGGTTTTGGAAGAGATCATATTCAAGGGCGTTTGCCTTATCCTGTGCGCCATGAATGAGCACTTCGTACTCTTTCAATTCGGGCGTGATGAAGCGCTCAGCATTGACAATCGTCTGGCGACGCTCATAGCTCGCGGGCACATTGTTGAGTTGCCCCTTGCTCACTTCAATATAAAAACCAAAGACGTTATTATGGCGCACGCGCAGATTGCGAATGCCCGTGGCTTCTTGTTGCTCAGCCTGATAACGTGCGATCCACGCGTGCCCCTCGGTGGCGGCAAGGCGCAGCTTATCGAGTTCTTCATTGTAGCCGCTGCGAATCAAATGGCCTTCACGCACGGTAATCGGCGGGTCTTCCACAAGCGCTTGTGTCAAGGTCTGCGTCAATTCAGGCAAGTCCACCAACGCCTCACGCAAGGCCTGTAACATCGGCACCTGTGTCTCCACGAGCAATTCGCGCAACATCGGTACTTGCATCAAGGAGTCGGCGAGCATGCGCAAGTCGCGACCATTGCCCGAACCGCCCGAAAGGCGCGTCATCACGCGTTCAAAGTCGCGCGTTTCACAGAGCGCAGCACGCACATCTGCTAGGAATCGACGCTTCGCAATAAATTCTGCCACCGCGTCTTGGCGCGCGGCAATCTCAACCACATCTCGCAGGGGCGAACGAATCCATGCCTTCAACAAGCGCTTACCCATCGGCGTGCAGGTGCCATCCAAAACGCCTAAGAGCGTCTCTTGTTCGGGGCGGCCACCTGGCGTTGGTAAGAGGTCCAAATTGCGACACGTGCACTCATCTAAGGTCAAAAAGGCACTTGAACTGCGCACTTCAAGGGTGCGCACGTGCGAAACGTCACGACGCAATTCGTGTTTAACGTGATGGAGGAGCGCCCCTGCCGCCTGCACCCAGAGGGGATGTACCCCTTGTCCACAGTAACCTTCTAAGGAGTGTACCTTAAACTGACGCGTGAGCGTGTCGGTGGCTTGGTCGGCCATAAAGCGCCAACCATCCGTTTCGGTTACTGCGCCCGTCACTTCGTGGGCTAAAAGGGGTTTGAGCGCTTCGGCTTGTTCATCGGAGAGCAAGGTTTCGCTCGGCGCAATGCGGCGTAAGGCTTCAATCAGGGCAGGTAAGCCCGTGGCTTCTTCGGTGAGAAGGGCGCCAGTGGAGAGTTCGAGTGCGGCGATACCATAGGTTTCGGCCTTTTTGCCTGCGTAAACGGCTGCGAGATAATTCGCAGAACCCGCATCCAGAATCGCATCTTCCGTAACGGTGCCAGGCGAGACAATGCGCGTGATTTCACGGCGCACGAGGCCCTTTGCGAGTTTGGGGTCCTCTGCTTGTTCGCAAACTGCGGCCTTAAGGCCTGCGCGAATCACTTTGGCTAAATAACTATCCAAAGCATGGTACGGCACCCCGCACATCGGTACCCCTGCACGCTTCGTAATTGCCACGCCCAAAATAGGAGCAGCTTGATGTGCATCTTCGAAGAACATTTCGTAGAAATCCCCCATACGGAAAAAGAGGATTGTATCTGCGTCAAGTTCTTCTTTTGTGCGACGATACTGTCGCATCATTGGGGTTAAACCATCTGGATCTTTAGCCATAACCCGCACATTATAACATAGTCAACCAAAACAACCTAATACTACTTTTGCGATTTAGAGCCTTTCAAACGCCCTTTTTCATCTCGGTATTCGGTTTTTCCATTCCGTTCACGGGCTGTTCCTTTGAACTGTCCCTTTTCGTTTCGGTATTCGGTTTTACCATTCCGCTCACGGGCCGTTCCTTTAAGACGACCTTGCGCATCGCGGTATTCAGTTCTACCATTGGATTCGCGCGCGGTCCCTGTTAAACGCCCCTTTTCATCGCGATATTCAATCTTTCCATTAATCTTTCGCGCGGTCCCCGTTAGGCGGCCTTTTTCATCACGATATTCAATGCGACCATTGGATTCACGCGCGGTTCCTTTCAAACGTCCCTTATCGTCACGGAGTTCACTTCGTGTGGCAGCGAAAAGCGTTGAAAGGCAAAGACAAATGCAAACACTTAAAAGCCCTTTCATCACAGCTTCTCCTCTTTAGCCTTTTTCCCTTTACGCTTGCGTTTCCCCTTACGTTCTGCGTAAGTTCCATGACCGAGTTCTGCGATTTCTTTCAACAAAGCAGAGTCTTGCCCAATCGCTACGCAGGAGAAGGTGACGTCCTTTGGTGGGGGCGGAAGATGACGCGTGTTCTTGAAGGTGGGCCTCTGCTTCGGCGGGCGCCAATTCTTCCAGTGCAGCCTCCAATTCGCCTTCTGCTTCTGACACTTACGGGTCTCTGCGTCAGGCTTTTCTGCCGGCGTATACCATCGTGTTAACGCCTCTCGCACAGGCGCGGCATAGGTGCCAATATCATCATCGCCCAAATAGACGATGTACGTAATGGCATTTTTCGCCACAAAGGGCCAAAGCGTTTCACGGAAGGTTGTTTCAAAATTACCACCCGAGAGAAATTCCTTTTCTTTCAACGCCGTAATGAGTGCTTCGCTAGCTTCGGGTTTTGCCATATCAAAGGGGCCAATCCCCGTATGGGCCGTGTCGCCACCTTCAAAGATAACACTCACCGAGAACGGCACCCCATTTTCTCGCGTACAGGTTTGCATGCCATCGCACATCGCGGTAACCTCATCAATGAGCGTATCCCAACGTCTCCCCGGCGTCTTACGGAGTGCATCTTTGCGATTCATTGACTTTGATGCGTCAATAATCAATAGCAGATTGGCGCCTTTTTGCGGAAGATCAATCCCATAGAGCGAAATCCCATAACGCTCTTCATACGCTGCGCGGTCAAGTTGTGCTAACCCTTGCGAAGGAAGGGAAAGCCCGCCCAAACAGAGGAGCGCGCATAATCCTCGTAAAATCAATCGTTTCACTGTTATTCTCCGCGTAACTTCTTTGCCGCAGTACGTGCGGCAGCAACAATTTCCGTCTCTCCAGGGATACTACGGTTTCGCATCAAAATGCGCCCCGCGCAAATCACCGTATCCACGCACGACGAATCCCCTGCGTAGATGAAATCGGCATCAGGCGCATTGCCGGCGGCAAAAATTGGATGCGAGAGGTCCACCAAAATGGCGTCGGCATCGCAGCCCACCGCAATGCGTCCGGCGTTGGTAAAGCCCAGTGCCGCCGCCGCCACACGCGTTACCACCTCATTCACCTGCGCGAAAGGCACCGCCTCAGGCGAATCCGCCCCCAACTTCGCAGAAAGCAATGCCGCCTTCGCCTCCGCAATCATCGAGAGCCCATTATTGGAAGCCGCGCCATCGGTGCCCACCGTTACTGATACACCAGCTTTCACTGCGCGTGCCCACGGGAATGTCCCACTGCCGAGTTTTTGATTCGACTGCGGACAATGCGCCACCGTCACGCCACGTTCGGCCATCAATGCCAAATCTTCGTCCGATACATGGCAACAGTGCGCCAAAATCGTGCCTGGTTTTAAGAGCCCGCACCGATCTAAATAGGCCATTGGAGATGTTGTCCCAAAGCGCGTTTGAGCGATGCGCGTCTCCTCGCGTGTTTCTGCCGCATGCGTATGAATGGGCAATCCCAAAGTCTCCGATAGGTCTGCGATTTCGCGCAACTGCGCTTCGGTGGTGGTATACAACGCGTGGGGTGCTAAACACAAGTTTAACGTTGACGGCAATTCATCACGCATCTCTAAGGCGGCGTCATTCTCAATGTGGTCTGACACTTGATTCATGAACATCAATCCCACACGTGCACGCACACCCATCTCTTGTGCGACTTGCAAGATGGCGGGTTGGTGAAAATACATGTCATTAAAGGCGACACATCCCGAATGAATCGATTCCACAATGGCCAATCGCGTACCCGCTGCGACAAGCTCAGACGAAAGCCGTGCTTCTTGGGGCCAAATACGCTCTTTCAACCACGTCATAAGGGGTAAATCCTCCCCAGCGCCGCGTAAGAGCGTCATCGCGTGATGCGTATGCGTATTGTAGAAAGGCGGACGAATCAAAAATGATGCCCCCTCTAAGACCTCCTGCGCCGTCTCATCCGCCAAAGTGCCCGCTGGCTCAATCGCCGCAAAACGCCCCTCCTGAATGGCCACATCCACCCGTCCTGCGCCACCCATTAATACATCTTTAATCAAGAGATCGTACATCGCCACCTCCGTACAACTATTATACCACAAAAAACGAGCACCTGACGGCACAGAAACTAACCACCAAACACACTGAAAAGTGCACAATGTATTTGCGCAGGTAAAAAGGTGAAGCCAAAGAAGATAGTTCAACAGTCAAGGAAAATGAAGGGAGACATCTCTGCGCCCCCCGGGGGGCGGCGCGGAAAAATGAAAAATGTCAGTATTCCTGCTATGATTTGTGTTGCGAAAAATAACAAAGGAAGGAATACTGACG
>JAZRAG010000108.1:0-1361 GCA_045634445.1 Candidatus Spyradenecus sp.
AGTCTGCGCTTCCAAAACGACCTCGCAGCCTTGCGACTGCAGAAACTCTGCAATCGCCATCAGAACTTGGCGAGACTGGTCAGGTGCGGTGCTGGAAGCGGAAGAAGACTGGTATTTGCCAACCAGCGCTACGTGGCGAAACTTGGACGTCATAACGGAAATTACATCATTAAAATCAATACATGCTCGATGAACGTGCGAAGTTGTTGTTGAAAGCGCTGGTCGAGCGCTATATCTCGGACGGCCAGCCCGTGGGTTCGCGTACTTTGACGCGTGCCTCTGGCTTGGAATTGTCTCCTGCCACCATCCGCAATGTAATGTCGGACTTGGAAGAGTTGGGACTTATCGTAAGTCCTCATACATCAGCAGGGCGCATCCCCACGGCGCGTGGTTACCGACTGTTTGTAGACACTATGCTCACGGTGCAAAGCAGTGCCTTGGTGGCTCCAGAGCTGGTCGCAGAGCAGCCGCAAAAGGTGATTGCCAATGCCGCGCAGCTGTTGTCCAACATGTCCCAGTTTGTGGGCGTAGTCATGGCGCCGCGCCGCAGTTCGGTGTTCAAGCACATTGAATTTGTAAAGCTTTCAGAGAAGCGCGTACTGGTGATCATTGTCTCGCCGCAAGGGGATGTGCAAAACCGCGTGATCTTTACGGATGCCGAGTTCACAGGCTCGCAGCTGGTGGAAGCTTCTAACTTCATTAACGCAAATTACGCTGGGCTGGATATAGACCAGGTGCGTGAACGCATCAAGCAAGAGGTGGAGCAATTGCGCGGGGAGGTTGCCACTCTGATGCAGGCGGCAGTGAATGTGAGTGCGGAAGCCATGACACAAGCCCCGCAAGAGCAGGTCATTATCTCGGGCGAGCGCAACTTACTGTCTGTGAGCGATTTTTCCAGCGATATGGGTAATTTGCGCCGTGCGTTTGAGCTGTTTGAGCAAAAAACACAAATCATGCGCTTGCTCGACTTTTCTAGCAAAGCAGAGGGTGTTCGCATCTACATTGGCGGAGAAAGCCAAGTGGTGCCGTTTGAAGAGCTGTCTGTGGTGAGTGCCCCATATGAGGTCGATGGGCAAGTGGTTGGCACCTTGGGCGTGATTGGACCCACGCGTATGCACTACGACAAGATGATCCAAATTGTGGACATTACCTCCAAGTTGGTCAGCAATGCGCTGAGCCACCATCGCTAGCCGTTACAATGCACGGGTTTCACAAACTACTTAAGTGGTTGTGAAGTCTGGATGGGGCGTTAGCTCAGTTGGTTAGAGCAGAGGACTCATAATCCTTTGGTCGACAGTTCAAGTCTGTCACGCCCTACCAAACATATAAAGAAAAGCCTGCTATTTAAAAGTAGCAGGCTT
>JAZRAG010000109.1:0-4288 GCA_045634445.1 Candidatus Spyradenecus sp.
AGCCCAAACTCTCAGATGCCATGCGCGAAGCGCTCCTCACCGAAGCCAAACGTCGCGGTTATGACACCACTCGCCTCATCTGGGTCAACCAAGAGTAAACTTAACTCCAAATAGCCAACATTCAACCGCAAACTGCTAACAGTCAACAATCAACAGCCAACATTCAACAGCAGCTAGCATCGCGAGCGCAACATTCAACAGCTAACAGTAAACATTCACCGTAGGCGCCAGTTAGGCGCGGTGGAAGCGGCGGAGATATTGTTTGAGGGTGCCGAGGAGGCCGCGGCGGTGAAGCAGGTCGCGAAGTCGGCAGAAGGGGTAGTGTACGTAGGCCGTGAGCCACATCGTAAGCGGATTAAGTTGCGTAAATGGGGTGTGCTGTGGATGCGCGATGAGCAAGTTTTTGAGGTTTTGGAGCGCCTCTTTTTGGCCTAAACGCCAGGCTGCATCGGCATATTCATAAATCAAGCGACGGCGAACCGCATTTGCGAGATCGTCGTATCCTTGTTGCGTAAAGAAGGCGGCTTGGTCTTCGTGCGCTGCAATAAGATCCAGGGCGCGAGAAGGAGAGGCTTTGCCCATAATGCCACCCTTGCGTTGGCGATAGTAGTAAAGGGGCGCAGAAGTGGTTGCTACCGTTTGACCTTGGAAGAGAAGATGGTGCGTGGTGACCTCATCTTCGTGGTAGCGTCCTTCTGGAAAGCGAATGTGCGTAAAGAAGCGCTTGGGGAAGGCTTTGGCCCAAGCTGTCATCGGGAGGCAACCTCTTGCCCAGAAATCGTGTGGCGCAACCACGCACCAAGGGGTTGACGTGGGCGCAGGTGGGGGTGTTTCATGCGCGTAGATGCGTTGAACACTGACCGCGCAACACCCTGTCTGCTGTTGGCATCCCTCTGCGAGCGTCGCAAGGTAATTGGATGCAACCCAGTCATCGGCATCGATGAAGGTGAGCCAGTAGCTTTGGGGCGTTGCGAGGGCGGTATTGATGCCACGGTTGCGCGCTGCGCTGAGTCCCCTATTCGCTTGGTGAATCACACGGATGCGAGAATCGCGGTGAAGATACGACACTAAAATGTCTGCCGAATCATCAGTAGAACCATCATCCACGCAAAGACATTCCCAATTGGGATACGTCTGCGCAAGCACGGAATCCAAGCACTCACGCAAATAGGGTGCCACATTATACACGGGAATGATAATCGAAAAGAAAGGCGTACGCTCTGAGCGAGCGTCGTTATTTACATTTCCTTTTTCGTTGTCCATCACCATCAAAAGTATTATAGCATATTGGCGGCCGTAGGGAATTATGAATGATGAATTACGAATTATGAATTGGCCGCTGCGCGGCAGGACTGCGAAATGATTTAAACCACAAAATACACAAAATACACAAAATACACAAAAAGGTGCTCCGCAGGGCCCTTCGGGCAGGACAGCGAAAAGCACGACGAATTTTACGCAAGAACGCAAATCTTGTTCCGTCGCTCAACTCGGCGCAAGAAGCGTTATGCTTCGCATTCCGCTTCCCGAGTATGACGACGGAACGCTTAAGCTAATGTAGATTTAACACGATAAACACAAGGCGATGCGTTGATCTTTTCGTAACACGAGGGCTTCGCCCACGAAAAGCCAACGCATCTCGTGACGTGTCTGTCGCCCCTTTGGGGCTGGGCGGGCAGAGCCCGCAGGACTGTAAATTTTTAACACTAGGAACGCCAGGATGCGAAGCGCCTGCGGCGCAGTTCACAGTTCGGTCGCTCCGCTCCCTTGCAGTTGAGAGTTGAGAGTGATTGTCGTACTTCGCCCACGAAAAGCCAACGCATCTCGTGACGTTAGCATTAAAATATGTTAATATACCTCCATTGAATGGAGGCTAACATGCACTCAATGTACGAAAAAGCAAATAAAGCACTTGAAGATGCTGTAATTGCGATGCAGACAGTCCTTGATACGTTAGGGGTTGGGCTTTTGGAATCAATCTATCAAAAGTGCCTCGCGCATGAATTGGAGTTAATGGGGCATCAAGTCGCAACCGAGAAACAGGTTGAAGTAAACTATAAGGGATATAAATTTAAAGAAAACTTACGCGCAGATATTATCATTGATGACTGTGCGATTATTGAATTAAAATCAGTTGAAGGCCCTATTCGTAAAGAATTTGTGGCACAACTTCTTTCTTATATGAGGTTGTGTGATATGCCCTTAGGAATGATTCTCAATTTTGGAGCGACATCATCAGCACGCAAAAAGCGGCTTATTGCGCCAGGAGTATTGGAGGGTGAAGAGATGTGTGACTGTGATTTTTAACAGTTGCATTCTTGGTATTGAATAGCGTAAACACTTCGCAGATGCGTTGGCTTTTCGTGGGCGAAGCCCTCGTGTTACGAAAAGATCAACGCATCCTAGCGTTTTTAGTGTTAAATCCGCTAACAGTCAACCTTCAAGCGCGTCGCAAGCGCTAGCAACTTGCTCGATGATTTCTTGGGCATCTTTTAAAGAAAGATTTACCTCGTTTGCTAAACGTAAGAGGTCGTTTGGCCCAGGATTGCGTCCTTCGCCTGCAACTGAAAGGGTTTGCCAACCATTAGGCCCTGTAGAATAGGTAAAGTCATAGAAAGGGGCTAATCGCCAAGTGCCATTGCAATCCATTAGAAAACCGAAATTCTTTAGGTGATCATCTCGATTGTGGGCAAGAACATTCAGGGCGGCTCGCCGAAAGAGTTCTTTTTTGGCGCTATAGTCGCGCGTTAACGCATCTGTCAAACGGAAGAGTGTGCGATATTCATTGCCAGGAATTCGGAAATCAACTTCTAGTAATCCTGCTGCCGAAGCAAAATGGAGACGCCCGCCATTCATGGTTCGATCAAAGCGTCGCGTTGCAAAGAAGTTGCCAATCGAGGTTTGGATTAACTGGCAGTCGCTCATTTCAACACCTGCAGCAACTGCCATTTTGGCATATCGCCACTCTACTTCACCCGCATTACGCGGGTCTTGTTGATTGGGAAATTTGACTAACCAATGTTCAAACCCAGGCGGTAAATCTTCCCTATCTGGACAGACTTCTTTTGTTTGAGGATTATACCCAATTGACACTTTCGGTCGAGCGCCACCAGAACTTCCCCCTGCTCTGCGCACCTCTGGCAAAACAGCAGAAGCTTCGCCTGCATCAAACGCCATCGCAGACTTCGCCAAGGTCGCCAAATCGAACTGTGCTGTGACTTTCTCCGCCTCAACTTCTGGGCGATAGACCAAGGCTCCCATCCCATCTAAACCGACATATGCCAATCGTTCAAAAATGGTCGGCAATCGACCTACGTTTCGGTGGAAAAAATCGTCTTGTAATCGTCGCCCCCAACCGTCAGGAAGCGAGTCTTCAAACACTCCAAAGAGTTCCCCGCCCCTCATGCGGTCATAGAATGAAACCCCCGAACGAACGGGCAACTTAAACGGCGCCAGTGGCAATGGTGCGGACAAAAAAGAGGGTGCGAACTCAAACGCAATCTCTTGCCCCACTTCAGAGAGGATACCAACAGGGATCTCGTTATCTGCAGAAAAGCGTAATGCAACATGAAGATTCATTACACGTTCTCCTTATTCTTGCGATGGCGAACCCGTTGAATAGGCTTCGGTTGCGCTGGGGTGAATGCATTCAGCGTCTGTGGCAAGGATGCGTAACGTAACCGTTCGTGTAAAAAGTGATCCATCTCATCCAAGCGATTTAAGGCAAATAAGATGCGCATGAGCGCCTCGGTCGATGCTAAACCGGTTCGCTCAAGACGTGAGATGGTACTCGCTGGCACATTAGAGCGTCGCGCCAATTCGGCCTGTTTCCATTGGAGCCGTTGCCGTTCCAATCGAATCCAAGCCCCCAATTGCAGTAACACCTCATCGGCTGTTACTAACTGTAGAAAATCCATGCCCTCTTTCATGTCCCTATTTTACTACAATATTTTGTTATTATCAACATAATACTAGCATTATGCTAATATTTTAGAATTACAATCAGGCTTCGCCCGCAGGACTGCGAGTGTTTTTAACACTAAGGACACTAGGATGCGTTGATCTTTTCGTAACACGAGGGCTTCGCCCACGAAAAGCCAACGCATCTCGTGACGTGTCTGTCGCCCCTTTGGGGCTGGGCGGGCAGAGCCCGCAGGACAACGAGGGATTTCCACGAGTCGCACAAATCTTGCACGCTGCTCGAAATGGGCACATCTCCATTTCTCGACAGCGTGCGCTTGCGCTTCTTTAGCGCCTTCGGCATACCTTCGCAGTTTTAACGCAAGAA
>JAZRAG010000110.1:0-1279 GCA_045634445.1 Candidatus Spyradenecus sp.
ACCTTCTGTAATGATATTGGGGTGGGGGATATTGTTCTTGTTTGCTGCTTCCACGAAAGTGTAAACACAGTCGTATACATACTCTTGGATGGAGTAGTTTACCGAACTTTCAGAATTGCTGGAGCGAGTACCGTCGTAGTCCACGCCGAGTCCGCCACCGCAGTCCACAAACTTTACATTGAAACCCATAGCGTTGAGTTGCACATAGAACTGTGCGGCTTCGCGAAGGGCAGTTGAGATGCGGCGAATCTTTGTAATCTGCGAACCAATATGGAAGTGCATCAACTGAAGGCATTCGCGCATGCCCATCTTGTCAAGCATTTCGAGGGCTTGGAGAAGTTCGGAAGAATTAAGACCGAACTTTGACGCACCACCGCCACTTTCTTGCCACTTACCCGAACCGTTGGACGCCAACTTGATACGCACACCGAGGTTGGGGCGTACGCCTAACTTTTCAGCGGTCTCTGCGATAATCTTGAGTTCAGGGAGTTTTTCGATAACGAGGAACACGCGCTTGCCCATCTTCTGTGCAAGCAACGCCATCTCAATAAAGTTTTGGTCCTTGTGACCGTTACAGATAATGAGCGAGTCAGAATCCATGTTTGTTGCCAATACGGCATGGAGTTCAGGTTTCGAACCCGCTTCAAGTCCGAGGTTGTATTTCTTACCGTGCGAAATAATTTCTTCAACCACAGGGCGCATCTGATTCACCTTAATGGGGAAGATGATAAAGTGGTCGCCGTGGAAATTATATTCCTTTCCTGCTTTCACAAAGCATTCGTTGGTCTTCTCGATACGGTTATCAAGAATGTCAGGGAAGCGCAGAAGAACGGGCGCCTGAATGTGGCGCGTAGCCAGTTCGTCAACGACTTCCTTAAGGTCTATCTGCACACCATCCTTACGGGGCGCCACATAAACATGCCCCTTATCGTTGATGCCAAAATAGTTTACGCCCCATCCTTTGATGTTGTAGAGCTCTTCAGAATCTTCAATTCGCCATTTACGCATAATGATTGAGATTTTAGAGGGGTGGAGTGGAGGGCGCAACGTCTTACACAAGGGTAAAACCTTTGCGCTCTGCTTTACTTACTGATTAGATTCTTGATTGTAGCTGCCACATCGTTGACTCGTTTATGGTCGTTGAGGACATCCACATTAACTGTATAATGCGCCTGCGCGTAGAAAGGTTCGCGCGCCGCAAGTTGTTCGGTCACAAAGGTGCGCAATTCTTCATCACTTTTACCCGTGAGAAGGGGGCGCACACCTTTGCTTATTCGCA
>JAZRAG010000111.1:0-16576 GCA_045634445.1 Candidatus Spyradenecus sp.
GGGTTCGAGTCCCTCCTCCGGCACCATTTCCGTCATTTGACCCTTGAGGGCGGGTAACTCAGTTGGTTAGAGTTCCTGATTTACACTCAGGCTGTCGGCGGTTCGAGTCCGTCTCCGCCCACCATCTAAAAACCTCGCTAAAAAACCAGCCGTTGGCTGGCTTTTTTGTTTTTATCCCCCTTACCTCAAAATATCTTCTTTTGCATTACGTGAACTCGATGCTACGAAATGCAAAAACAATCAAAAACACACCCAAAATGTGCCATTTTGAAAAAGGCTTGTTTTCAACTTCAAAACAGGTTGTTTTGAAAGTCAAAAGAGGTTGTTTTCACCTTCAAAAAGGCTTGTTTTCAAAAACGGCCTAATTTCACTATCAAAAGCCTCATTTTTACCTCTTTCCAAATTTTAATCAGTAGCCGCTCATTTGCGAATTGCGCATCACAATTTCGTTTTCTTTTCTTTCTTTCCCTTATTTATTATGGTATACTTTTTCATTGGAAAAGGACGCAATATGGCTCGTGAGAATTGGACATCTTTAATTGGTTTTATTTTAGCTTCTGCAGGTTCGGCGATTGGCCTTGGTAATGTATGGAAATTCCCCTATATGGCTGGCTGCAATGGCGGGGGAACGTTTGTTTTCGTCTATCTCTTGTGCGTCTTTTTAATTGGGCTGCCCGTGATGTGCTCTGAGATGTTCATTGGGCGATCAACGCGTCGTAACACGATTAACGCGCTTGGTAAGATTGAACTGCTCTCCAATACCTACTATGGGCGCTGTTTTCTTTGCGCGCTCGCGGGCGCGGCAATGGTTGTTTTTGCTTCAATGGAAGCGTGGTTACTCACGGGTGTGTCGCTTTTGGCGGTGTGGGCTTTTGCGCGTAAGGGTTTTGCGGCGGTCGGTTGGGTGTGTTGTGCACTTTCATTTATCATTCTCTCCTACTATGCAGTCGTAGGCGGCTGGATTGTGGAATACATTTGGCAATCGGCAACGAGCGCCTTTACGGGCATTGAAGGCGCCACAACCGCTGAAGTCGCGCAACGTTCTCGTTTGATGTTCACGGAATACACCGCAGATCCATGGCGTGTCTTGGGCGGATATCTCATCTTTATGCTCGTAACTGCAGCGATTATTTTGGGTGGCATTCAGAAGGGCATCGAACGTGTTAGCAAAGTGCTCATGCCTGCGCTTTTTGTGTTGTTAATCGTCGTGATTGTGCGTAGTGTGACCCTACCTGGCGCATGGGATGGCGTGGTATTTCTTTTGAAGCCAACCACTGAAGCGTTTACGCCTAAAGTCGTCATGATGGCGCTTGGACAGGCCTTTTTCTCGCTTTCACTCGGCATGGCGATTACAGTAACGTATGGTTCGTATTTGAATCGTCAACAGTCCATCCTTCATGCCGCAGGTTGGGTAGGAATTTTGGACACGATTGCTGCGCTTTTGGCAGGTTTAGCGATCTTCCCTGCGGTCTTTGCGGTGGGATTGGAGCCTTCAGCGGGGCCAGGCTTGATCTTCGGTGCGCTTCCTGCGACCTTCGCAACGATGCCTTTGAGTGCGGTGTGGTCAACATGCTTCTTTGTGATGTTGTTCATTGCTGCTGTGACGAGCTCGGCGTCGCTTTTGGAGTGCATTGCTACAGTATTGATTGAACGCATTCGTAAGCGCCATAAACGCTGTCCGCGTCACGTGGCAGTGTGGATTTCTTTGGCGAGCTGTTTCCTTATGGGCCTTCTTTCGGTCTTTTCAACAGCGGATTGGAAGGAACTTCCGCTCGTTGAGAAAGCAACACGATGGAGTATGGGCTCCCTCACGCAGGGGAATTGGTTTGATACCGTTGATAATTTTGCATCCAATTGGGGCCTTCCCTTTACTGCGCTAGCCATTGCACTCTTAGTGGGATGGTTTTACGGTGCGCGCCGTGCGAAGAAGGGCTTACTTCCAAATGATGCCACAAAGATGCCGCCACAATGGCTACTCACGGCTTGGGGATTTTCGTTGAAATGGATTGCCCCAGTGGCGATTTTACTTGTGTTCTTAACGATGTCTGGGTTACTTAAGTTATGAAACAATTCACATTGATTTGCCTCTTGAGTCTTTTCGCGGCTCCTGTGTTGCAAGCGAAACTTGCAGAAAAGGAGACCTATCAAGCGATTATTGACGCAAAACCATTCGGTGATATGGCGAAGGAAACCGAAACGGATACCGTAGCGCTCGCTGAACAACAGAAGCAAAAAGAAGAGATTGCACAGAAGTTTCGCATGTGCGGAATTACCGACATGCCGGACGGTTCGCGTAAGATTGCCTTTTTAGACGAAACATCTGGCGCGATGGCGAGTTATCTCTTAGGCGAAGGTGAAACCCAGAACGGCTTCACGCTTGTCATGGCGGATTATGATCGCGAGTATGCGACGTTGTCGAAAGATGGGCTCACCTTCACACTTGGTTTAGGCAAAGGCCTCATTGATACGCCGCCCGCAGAAGTAGAAGCCGTCGCGGCTCCCGCTGAGAAGGTAACAGTCAAGGCACCCTCGCGTGCAGCATCCAAGCCTGCTGCACCTAAAACCGCAGCAGAAGGTTCTTTCCGTGCACGTCTTTTGAAGCGTCGCGCAGCCCAACAGCAGGCCGAAGAAACCGAAAAGGCAGCATTGCAACAGCGCGTAGCAGAAATGGAAGCTGAACGCGTTCAAGCCGCACGTCGCGTGCAAATTGAACGTATTAAACAAGGTCTTGCGCCCACGCAGCCCATTCAATTGACCCCAGAAGAAGACGCCGAGCTCGAAGCCGCGGGTGTCTTCAAGTCTGAAGAAGAACGCATGCAAGCCGCTCAGGCCGCTGAACGTGAACAAGAAGCCCTTTTAATGCAACAGGAAGGCGTTGTCCAATGAAGTATCCACAACCTACAGCTAAAGCGATTAACGCCGAAGTGGAACGTTTGAAGCCGCGTTATGAGGTCTTTATGAAGGCCAATAACGCCACTCCTGACGAAACTCAATTGCGTGAATGGGCCACAGAAAACTTACGCGAACAAATCATTCTTGAACAAGATGCCGCACGCGCCAAGAAGAGCGTCAACGACCTTTTGAAGTCAATTGCGGAAAGTGCACCTCGCGTCACAGTGGATGATGCACGTCAAGTTTACAAGGCTAATCCTCAACGCTTTCTTTTACCCGAACGTGTTCATGCGCATCACATCGTAATTCATCGCGAAAATACGACAACGGCAGAAGCTACACAGACGTTATTAAATCTTCGATCGAAGCTTTTGACGGGTGCAATCACGTGGGAAGAGGCTGTACAACAGGTTTCCTCCTGCCCTGAAAATAGCGACTTGGGCTTTTTCCGTCGTGGCGTGATGGTAGAACCTTTTGAAGAAGCCGCATTTAAAGCGGAAGAAAATACCATCACCGATATCGTTGAAACGCAGTTAGGGTGGCACATCATTCAGGTGTTGTCGCATCTTCCTGAAGAGCCTGCCCTTTTTGAAGAAATCAAGGAAGACTTGCTTTCGGAATTGCAGATTCAGCGAGATCGTGAAGCCATTGAGGCTTATGTTGACGAACGCAAGCAGTACTTCAAGTAAGGATTTACACCTATGGTTCTGCTCTCAAACATCCTTTCTGCGATTTGGCAAACCGCGCAAGCAATGGCGCCGTGGTTGCTCTTCGGCTTTTTGGTTGCGGGCGTGCTAAGCTTGGCAATTTCACCTGCTTTAGTCTGCCGTTTTTTGGGGCGCGTAGCTGGCAAGAAAGCGGTGGCAATGGCGGTATTAATTGGCGTACCGTTACCCTTATGTTCGTGTGGAGTTTTGCCCTTAGCTGCATCCTTGAAGCGAGGCGGAGCCTCGCGAGGCGCAATTGCCGCCTTTTTAATCTCAACGCCACAAACGGGCATTGACTCCTTTTTCGCAACAGGTTCTTTGCTTGGGTGGTTTTTTGCGTTAACGCGTCCTTTGGTAGCGGCAATCACAGGCCTGATTGGTGGCGTAGCAATTCAGTCTTTTGATGATGAAATCCCCCTTACGCCTACCGCAACACAAAGCAAAACCGATGCGCTCAAGGGTGTACTCAAAAAGTGCGTGGCAGCATTACAGTATGGCTATGGCACGTTAATGAAAGGCGTAGCACCTGCGTTGATGATTGGTCTGTTGATTTCGGCGCTCATTTTGGTTTTTGTACCTGAACAGTTCTTTAACAATTCTCTCCTTGGCAATGATTGGATTGCCTTCCCTGCGATGTTGCTAATTGGGATGCCGATGTACGTCTGTAGCACGGCCTCCATCCCTGTGGCACTTGCATTAATGGCGAAAGGCATTTCGCCTGGCGCAGCGCTCATCTTCCTCATTGTGGGCCCCGCACTCAATGGCGCAAGTTTAGCCGTGCTACTGCAATTGTTGGGTAAAAAGTGCATGGCGATTTACTTACTCACGATTTCTATCGCCGCCGTTTTGGCAGGGCTTGCCTTCAATGCCATTGAAGCAACTTGGCACTTTTTACCCAATTACGCCGAGACAACAGAGGCGTGTTGCGAATCTGCGTGCGCACTTACAGCGACCTTTAAACCTTTGTGCGCAAGCGTGCTTTTTGCCTTACTCGCATGGCACTTGATAATTAAACGTTGCATTCAAGCTCTTTTAAAGACGAAAAAGGGTTGTTCTTGCTGTGAGGAACAGGTTGCTTCCGAAGCTCAAACAGCTTGTTCTTGTTGCGCACCTATTCGCACGGTTACGGTAAAGGGGATGCGTTGCGATCACTGCCGTGGCGCAGTCTTAAATTTACTGAAGTCCTACCCTAGTGTCACAGAGGTAACACGCGTAGACAATGAGACCTTTCATGTGAAGGGCGTCTTGCCCGAAACTTTGGCTACAGATATCCAACAACTTGGTTTTAAACTCGAAGCATGATGAACACACGCACGATTGCGATTATTGCGAATGGGGAGACGCCACGTCATCCCGAAGTGCTCGCTGCACTCGCCCAGTGCGATGCGTGTGTGTGTTGTGACCGCTTGCCACCTGTAGGCGCACCAAAGCTTTTGCAGATTGTGGGTGACTTGGACTCGTTAGTAGCAGAAGTACCCGACACGCTCGTCACCGACCTGCATGAAGACCAAGAAACCAATGACTTGACGAAAGCCATGCGTTGGGTGCGTACTACGTATCCCCATACTGCGATTGACTACTTCGCAATTACAGGTTTGCGCGAAGATCACACGCTCGCAAATTTAGCATTGGTTTCAGAAGCTGGTGTGCCGGCACGCATTTTTACGGAGTCTGGCCGTTTTGACCTCTTGCCCGCAGGCGAAACGCATCTTGATGTGACACCAGATTCACCTATCTCATTTCTTTCATTTACTGCGCAACGTATCACTGCAAAAGGCGTTGTTTGGCCCGTAGAAAACCTCCTTTTGGATACGCTTTGGCGCGCAACGCTTAATCGTACCCATACTACGCGCCTCACCCTTCTCTGCGAAGCGCCCCTTTTTGTTTATCGTCCTTGGAGATCTCGTCCATGAAAACACGCATCCTACTCACGTTCCTTTCACTTGGCTTACTCTTTACCACATGGGGATGTGCCCACGATTGGTATAAGCAACCCGAAAAGTTCAAGGTGCAACCCTCGCGCTTGAATTGGGTCAGCATTTACTATCAAGCAAGCGCTAAAACGCCACGTATTCGTTGCGAAATGAGTGATAACGGCCAGAAAATCACAATTCTTGAAGGTCATTCCGTAACCGTAGGCGATGACTTCAACATTGGATATCAAAAGAGCACCTTCAGCGATGTCAAAAAGTACTACTATAGCATGCCGCCTGAAATGTTCCAAATGACGTTACAGACGCTCATTGACGTTGGCTTGATGGAGCGCGAAGAGCCCGATGAAGACACTCCTCTTTATCCCAAGGTCATGATCAAGGCCAATATCAACCACAAGCGCATGGATAAATTCACCTTTAAGCAAGAACTTATTGACGAAATCCGCACACTCCTCTTCCAATACAAGATGAGCGGTTCGCTTAGCAACTAACCTAGAAGTGCTGCGATTATGTTTCCAGAAATCCTTAAAATCGGTAGCATTACGATTCAAACCTATGGGCTTTTAATGGCCCTAGGCTTCATCTCGTGTTATCTTTTAGCCACACATCTCGCCAAACGTACTGGACGCAATCCCGATGAAGTGCAAACCATCACCATGACCGCAGCCATCGCTGGTGTTATTGGTGCGCGCACGGTCTATGTGTGGCAGAATTGGACCACTGAATTCGCGAAAAAACCGCTCGACGCCTTTAAGATATGGGAAGGCGGGCTCGTCTTTTATGGCGGCTTCCTCTTAGCCACCGCAGCCCTTCTCTTCTATGCCTACAAGAAACACGAACCCTTACGTTCGCTCACCGACTACTGCGCCATCTTCATCCCACTGGGGCACGCATTTGGCCGCGTGGGATGCTTCTTTTACGGATGCTGCTATGGTGAAATCTGCAAAGATAGCGCCTTAGCCGTTACATTCCCTAAGGGCTCACCCCCGTGGTTACAGCAAGTCGCGAACCACCTCATTTCACCCTACACCTCAAAAAGTTTACCCGTCTTTCCTATCCAACTCTTTGAAGCAGCGGGTTGCGCACTCCTCTTTCTTCTGCTTTGGTGGACATACTTAAAGTTTCGCCATCTGCGTGGACTCTGTTCGGGAATCTACTGTGCCGGCTACGCACTATTACGTTTTACCATTGAGTGTTTCCGAAACGACCCTCGTGGCGAAACATACTTCGGCCTTACATTCAGTCAAACCATCTCCGTGGCCCTACTTGTCGCTGCGGCTTGTTTAATTTTCTTCGCACTTAAAGGAGTCAAAAATGGATCAGTCAACCGTTGATGCAATGCTTTCTTGGCAATCGACCATACGTTTGGAACGTGTGGCGGACAAACTTCGCAAGCGCGGTTTCACCGTGGAATGTTGCGCGAATCGTGAAGAAGCACGCGCGAAAGTGGTTGCGCTCGCGGCACCTGCGCAGACGATTGGGTTTGGCGGTTCGATGTCGGTGGCATGTTTAAATCTCTCGCCCGAATTTCGTGACGCGGGGAAAGAACTCTTTGACCACGGTGCGCCCGATCTCAGCCCTGAAGCGCGCGATGAAATGCGTCGTCGTCAATTGACCTGCGACTGCTTCCTCTCCTCCGTAAATGCGCTGACAGATGACGGCATCATCGTTAATGTGGATGGCGTGGGCAATCGCGTGGCTGCGATGATTTATGGGCCGCGCCAGATCGTGCTTGTGATTGGCCGCAATAAGCTCGTCAAGGGTGACGTTGATGCAGCAATTGCACGTATTGCAGAAATCGCAGGTCCTGTTAATGCGCATCGCTTGAACTGCAAGACGCCCTGCACGGTAACGGGTCAGTGCGGTAAGTGTGCAGGCTCAAATGAAGATAGCATCTGCCGTATTACCACGGTCATTTCTCAGCGTCCGCGCTTCTCTAATGTCACGATTCTCTTGGTCAATGAAGACCTCGGCCTCTAATCTCTATCCTTGATTTCTCTATGAAATTACGCACATTCGGAATTATCTCTTTAGGCTGTTCCAAAAACCTCGCGGATAGCGAAGTGATGTTTGGCGCACTTCTCAAAGCAGGGTATCAAGTTACACCCGTTGCGGAAGAGGCAGAAGTTGTCATCATCAACACATGCGCATTTATTGAATCTGCACGCGCAGAAGGCGCAGGCGAAATTCTTACAGCATGTGAACGAAAAGCTGCAGGAGAGTGTAAAGCGGTTGTGGTAACAGGATGTATGCCGCAACGCTATCGCGAACAAATGGCAGAAACCTTCCCTGAAGTGGATGCCTTCTTAGGCGTTGACCAATTAGACCTCTTGCCCGAAACCTTAAAGCAACTCGAAAAGCGCACCAAAAAAGACGCCGGCAAAGCACTGCCTGTAACGATTGCGCCAGGACTTCCTGTGCGCACCTTCAACAAGCCCGTGCCAGCATTACGTTTGACGGGGCCGGTCTTTGCCTACATCAAAATTGCTGAAGGTTGTAATCACGCATGTGCATTCTGTGCCATTCCGCAATTCCGCGGGCACTTGCGTAGTCGTAAACCAGAAGACATCATCGCAGAAGCGAAAGAACTTCTCAAGACGGGTACGCGCGAAATCAACCTCGTAGCACAAGATGTAACAGCCTATGGACGCGACCTTCGCAATGGCACCACGCTTGCATCATTGTTGAAAGCACTCGATGACTTAGAAGGCGACTTTTGGATTCGCTTCCTCTATGGTTTCCACAACCATGTGACCGATGAACTCCTTGAAGTAATGGCTAACGCTAAGCACATCCTTCCTTACTTTGATTTGCCAATTCAACACTGTTCTGCCAATGTCCTTCGTGCAATGCGTCGCGCAGACACCATTGCTGCGATTGGCACCTTCCCTGAACGTCTTCGTACTGCAGTCCCAGGCGCTGTTCTCCGCACCACTTGCATGGTTGGTTTCCCAGGCGAAACAGAAGAGGACTTCAAGGAATTGGAGGCCTACATTGAGCGCGTCCGTTTTGATCATTTAGGCACGTTCACCTTCTGCCCTGAAGAAGGAACACATGCAGCAACATTGCCAGATTTGCCTGATCCAAAGGTGGCAGAACGTCGTCACGCTGCATTGATGACGCTTCAAAAGCGAATTGCACGTGAAAATAACCGCGCACGTATCGGTACAGAAAGCCGTGCACTTGTTGTGGATTTTGACGATAATGAAGGCATTTATGTTCGTTTGCCACACCAAGCACCCGAAGTGGATGGTCTTACACATGTCGCAAAAGCCCCTGAAGAAATTCAGCCTGGCGACTTTGTAAACGTTCGGATTACAGGTGCTCGTGGATATGACTTAACTGCAAAGCTCATCTAATCCCCCCTATCCTTTCTGATAGATTACCATGGCACTTCCTGCACGCATTCCCTTCCCCGCTGGAGAACCCATTGAACCCTTGCGTTTTGAACGCGAGTTTTGGATGGATTCACCTAGCGCAATTCTTGTCGGAGTCGATGAAGCAGGACGCGGATGCCTCGCAGGACCAGTTGTAGCGGGCGCTGTTTCTATCTCAGAAGAGGATATCGCACGCCTTGCAGAGACCGATTTAAGGTTGGTCAACGACTCCAAACAACTCACAGAAAAGCGCCGCGAGCAGCTTTGGGAGTGTTTAACGCAACACCCTAACATACGTTATGGTGTTGGGATTGCCTCCGCACAAGAGATTGATACGCTCAATATTCTTAATGCCACGCACCTTGCAATGCGGCGTGCCGTTGAAGCATTAGCGATACCTCCTACATATGCGTTAGTGGATGGCTTGCCAATTAAAGGACTTCCCATTCCCCACTCTGCTATTGTAAAAGGCGATGCAAGAAGTCTACTAATCGCGTGTGCGTCAATTATTGCAAAAGTTACACGTGACCATCTTTGTATTGAAATGGATGCGCGTTACCCTGGCTACGGCTTTGCAAAACACAAGGCTTATGGTACAAAGGCGCATATTAAAGCATTGCATCAGTTAGGCCCTTGTCCAGAGCATCGACGTACATTTGCCCCTGTAGCCGTTGTACAAGAAGAGTTTATCTTTTAATGCACACGCTAAAATCCACATTTAGCATGTGTCGTTAAAGATTCCGTTCAATAAAATAAATACGCGCTTGAAGATCAAGCGCGTATTTATTTTTGAAAAAAGATGTTTCGGTTATTCCGCTGTTGGAGAAACTGGAACAGGCAATGAATTGGGATACTTTGCATCCAATGCATCCATCTGGGCCTTAAACTTTTCAGTTTGAGCGTCTAATTTCTTCCAAACTGCGGTACGCTTTACAGCGTTTTCATCGAAAGGATGATCCTTTAACCAAGAATCAGCAGTCGCTTCCAAACGCTTAATTTCTTGTTGCAAGCCTGTAGTTTGATAACGCAATTCCTTACGCAAATCACGATATTTCAAACGTTCGGCATTTGTACGCGCTTTCTTTTCTGCAGCTTCATAGCGCCGATCAAGCGTAGGCACGTTTGCAAGGTCTTTTTTGAGTTTCTCAAGGTTTTTCGCAGGAGATTTCTCAAGGTGTTGTGCACGCTTACGTTCAAGTACACGATCACGCGTTGCGCACAACGAATAGTAGTCCTTACAGAGTTTCTGATTGCTAATGTATTCAACGTAAGCATCCACGTTGTCCTGTAAAGTCGGAAGTACGCCTGCGAAGTAACGGCTTCCCGCAGCCGCGATAATACCATTCTGCGCGCCCTTTCGGTCAAACTCAATGTAGTACGCGGGTTCTTTATTCATCTTAACTTCACGCAAGACTGTAAAGATTTCGCCACCATAGAGTTCGCCTGCCTGCTTACCAGTTTTATCGTATAAAGGAGTTTCCACTACGGTTACAACACCCCAACCAATCGGCACAAGGTCTGCCGCGAAGAGCGACAATGGCATCAATACAATCAACATCAATAGACGTTTCATCTATTTTCTCCAAATCAGTTCTTGTAGAAGATATAGGTTCCTGCGGGAACGCGTTTCATATCAATCTGGTTCGCAGCTTGCAACGGCTTACCCGGTAACAGATAGTACGTGTCGCGCGCATCCCAACGCAACGGGCAAAGTTTTGAAGGCAAGTTGGAACTCGTCACAGGGCCACACATTGCGTAACCCATGAGAATCTTCGTGCCTGCAGGCATTGCCTGAATTGCTTTGGGCGTCAAATGAGAGCCTTGAATACGACCACCTGTTGGGCGGATATACCATGTGTCTGATGCCATCATTGCTTCACCTAAAAGCGAACTTAATTGAGCACCAGCGGGCAAGACCAATACATGGTTTCCGTCGTATTCACCTAAGATGACCTTAGTACCTGCAACAAGGGATTCCCAATCACGCAATTTATCACCAGTGATACGTCGTCCATCTGGGAAGACATATGTTGTCGTGGAGGCATTGTATGCTTCACGCGCCACGTCCCATGCAGTCTGCCCCTTTGCAATGACGAGTTCTCGCACGTGCGGTTGTACTGCAGTCTTTTGCGTTGCACCCTTCGTTGAGGTCTTAGCACCAGCTTTCACGGAGGCCGTCTTCGTTGTGGCTGCCGCATTCATATTTGGCAACTTGTAGGGAAGCAGTTTATCGCCGTCCTTTGAATACAGGACTTTTGAAAGGAAGTCATCACCCACTGTTAGACGACGCGCTTTCACATCGGGGTCAACTAGCCAACGTTCTTCAAGACCGAGCAATTTACGCACTGAAGGCGTAGCGTAGCCCATGCCGCAACGTTTACGGCCGCGATGGCTCTTACGATGCCAACGGTTTGGATTGCCGTAAGCGACCTGTGCGTGTGGCATCACGTCTGCGTCTTTTACGTTGAATTGCTTCTGCAATAACAAGACCAATTCACGTAATGCCGCGTACTGTGCGACCGTTAAGGCTCGATCGTGATATCCCACTACTTCAATACCGATGGAGACTTCATCAATATTGCGACGGCCTGACCACATACTTGTGCCGCAGTGGTAGGCCACGCGATTGCGATCAACAATGCGATATACCTTACCATCGCGATCCACACAGTAGTGCGCTTCACCATTACGACTCAATTTACGCAAAGAAGACTTCGCTTCTGCTTCTGTAGTATGCAGAATGATGTGTTGGGTCTTCGCACGGACAGCACGCTCAGAGTTACGCGGAGAAACATACGCATTACTGAAATTGAGTGCGTGGCAAATGCCACACACTCCAATCAGAAGCGTTGTGAAAAGCCCGCGCACTTAAAGCATCCCTTGCAGTTTTTCGTCCGCAGCATTCACCTTTTCTGCCATTTCACGCTTAAAGGCATGCAACTTTTCGCGAAGTGTTGCGTCAGAGAGTGCCAAAATCTGTGCAGCTAAAACGCCAGCATTCGTTGCGCCCGCATTACCTAAGGCAAGCGTTGCCACGGGAATGCCACCAGGCATCTGCACCGTTGCGAGCAAAGCATCCAGGCCGTCCATTGCGCCACCCTTCATCGGCACGCCCAAAACAGGAAGTGTCGTGTGACCTGCAATCACACCTGCCAAGTGTGCAGCCATGCCTGCTGCGCAAATCAACACCTTCAAGCCGCGTGCTTCAGCCTCATCAGCATAAGTAGCAGCCTGCACAGGTGTACGGTGAGCGCTCATAATGTGCGCTTCAAAGGGGATGTCAAACTTCTTCAACGTTTCGGTGCACTTCTGCATTGTGCCCCAGTCCGAATCACTTCCCATGATGATGCCAACAAGTGGATTTGCCATGTTCTGTCATCCTTTTCTTTTCAAAGTCAAATTAGAGATACTTAAATGCCTTCGCAGCGATATCGCGACGATAGTGTGCGCCTTCAAAGTGAATGCAGTTCACACCTTCGTAAGCACGAGCCACAGCATCACGCAAATCCTTGCCAAATGCCGTAACTGTCAAAACACGGCCACCCGAAGTAACGACCTTGCCATCCTTAAGCGTCGTACCTGCATGGAAAACCAAGCAACCCGCCGCCTCTGCAGCTTCAAGGCCCGTAATCTCTGCGCCCTTCGCATAAGCGCCAGGATAACCTGGAGATGCCATCACCACCGTCGTTGCCGACTCAGCACGAAGCGCCACCATATCAGAGGTTAAATTACCCTCTGCGCACGCCATCAAAATCGGCACCAAGTCCGAAGCGATGCTCGGCACCACCACTTCCGTTTCAGGATCACCAAAACGGCAGTTGAATTCCAAAACGTTAATGCCCTTACGGCCAATCATCAAGCCGCAAAACAACACGCCCTTGTAGACAATGCCACGCGACTTCAATTCGCGCAAAACAGGAAGTACAATCTCTTCCTTCGTAAAGCGCATCACTTCATGCGTTGCAATCGGAGCGGGCGTATAAGCACCCATCCCGCCCGTATTGGGGCCTTCGTCATGATCAAAGACACGCTTATGATCCTGTGCAGGAGGCAACAATACCACATGTTCGCCATCGCAAAGCGCAAAGACCGAAGCCTCCTCACCTTCAAGGAATTCTTCAATCACCACCTCTGCACCCGCAGCGCCAAAGCGGCCATCATCCAACATATCGTGAATTGCAGCCTCAGCCTCAGCCTGCGTCTGAGCGATTACCACGCCCTTACCTGCAGCCAAACCATCAGCCTTAATCACAACAGGGAAGCCAAAGTCATCCAAGTCACTGATTGCCGTAGCAGAATCCGTATACACACGGAAACGCGCCGTCGGTACGCCAGCTTTTTCCATCACATCCTTCGAAAAAGCCTTACTGCCTTCCAAACGCGCAGCCGCTTCACAAGGACCAAACACCTTGAGGCCCTCAGCCTCCAAAGCATCCGTGATACCAAGACACAAAGGTGCTTCAGGACCCACCACCACCAAATCAGGGCGTTGATCCTTTGCCCATGCCAACAACGCCGGCACGTCCTCAGCACCAATAGGCAAATTCACTGCCAAAGCTGCCGTACCAGCATTACCAGGGGCACAAAAAATCTCCGGACGACTTGCGTCCTGCGACAATTTCCAAACAAGAGCGTGTTCACGCCCGCCATTACCAATAACAAGAATTTTCATAACACCATATCATACCAAAAAAGAGCTCCGAAAAACACCCTTCCCTACAATAATATTCACCACATGCGCGATGGCCCACACAAAAAAGCCCCCGACAAAACTTTTTTCATAAAAACACAAAAAAGTGCTTGCCTTCATTTTCTGACTATGATATTATATGCCCCGTTTTAACCGCTCGGGTGGTGAAATGGCATACACGCATGCTTGAGGTGCATGTGGAGAGATCCGTGGGGGTTCGAGTCCCCCCCCGAGCACCATCTTGAAGACCGTGACACACGTCACGGTCTTTTTTATTTCCTTTTTATACGATTCCCCAAAAAGTCCTTCTATTGTAGAATTTAACGACCCCACCCCTATTATCAATCACCACTCCTCCATAACACACTTCTACTACAAATCTATTCCTCGCGTTCTATACACCTTCTATAAAAATTATTTACCCCAAAATACATAATCGCATCATTCCATTTCATATACTTAAAAAACTTAAAATCAAAAACAGGTTGTTTTCAAAGCCAAAACAAGCCTTATTGAAATTTAAAACAACCTCTTTTCAACCTCAAAACAACCCTTTTTAATTTTGACATTTTCTTATGTTCTTTCCAAGAGTTTCTATTCTTCTCCATGTTTAGCCTCTTATAGCAATAAATTGTCCTCACCCACGATTTTTCTTTCCATTTATACATTCATGTGGTATGATACACATTAAGTAAATGTATTTTGTTTAATGCGAGGTTAAAATGAAATTCACTGAAACAAAAATTCCAGGGGTTATTTTAATTGATCCTACTGTTTTTGAGGATACTCGCGGTTATTTTTATGAAAGTTATAATGCAGCTCTCTTTGAGCAGCATGGAATTAATTCCGTTTTTGTACAAGACAACCAATCACAATCTACACGTGGAGTCATTCGTGGGCTGCATTGCCAATTAGGCGAACACGCTCAGGCGAAGTTAGTGCGTGTACTTGAAGGAGCGGTATTAGATGTGGCTGTTGATGTACGCAAGGGGTCTCCAACATATGGCCAATATGTCGCAGTCGAACTTTCCGCAGAGAATCGTCGCCAACTCTTTATTCCTCGAGGCTTTTTACACGGCTTCTCTGTATTAAGTGAACGAGCAACATTCGCTTACAAGTGTGACAATTTTTATTGCAAAGCTGCAGAAAGCGGCGTCCGCTATAATGACCCCGACCTCAACATTGACTGGCGCATCCCGCTTAATGAAGTCAATGTTTCTGAAAAAGACTGTTTCTTGGGCTCATTAAAGGATTTTACAAATGCCTAATCGTATCTTAATCACTGGCGGTCGTGGACAATTAGGGCGCGAATTAACCCGCCTCCTTCCAGATGCACTTGTGATGGATGTTGACACGCTTGACATTACAGATTTTGACGCAGTTCAAACGGTTGTAAAACAAAACACCATCTCTACCATTATTAACTGTGCAGCATATACGGCGGTTGATTTGGCAGAAGACGAACCTGATTTGGCAGACCGAATTAACCGGTTAGGGCCTGAAAATCTCGCGAAAACGGGCTGCAAACTTATTCATATTTCAACAGATTACGTCTTTAACGGACGTAATTGTACACCCTATCAAACAGATGACCCTACAGATCCTGTCTCGGTTTACGGTCGTACAAAAGCAGATGGTGAAGTCGCGGTCTTAAAGTATGCCCCCGTCGCAGCAGTCATTCGCACTGCATGGCTCTATTCTGCTGGTGGCAACAATTTTGTAACAAAAATGTTGAGTCTCGGCGCAGAACGACCCGAACTACGCGTGGTGGCAGATCAGATTGGTTCGCCAACGTATGCTCCTGACCTTGCAGCCGTGATTGTTGCAATTATTCCACAACTCAATGAGTCTACACGCGGAATTTACCATTACACAAATGAAGGCGTCTGCTCGTGGTATGATTTCGCAACAGAAATTATGCGCGCAGCAGAACTAAAATGTTGCGTACATCCAATCCCAACCTCTGCATTTCCGACAAAAGCCACGCGCCCAGCCTATAGCGTGCTTGATAAAACATCTATTAAAACGACCTTTTCAATCACTATTCCTCATTGGCGACAGCGCTTGAAAGCTTGTATCGCAGCACTGAAGCAAAATTAATCATAAGGGAAGCCTATCCATGAAGACGCCTAAAGTTTCCGTTTTGATGCCGTTGTATAAAACCAACGAGGCCTATTTACGAGAAGCTATTGACAGTGTACTCAATCAAACATACATTGATTTCGAATTAATCCTCTTGGACGACTGCCCTACCGACACCCGCGAACATGTTGTCTGCACCTACAATGACGAGCGCATTCGTTATTTGAAAAACGAACGCAATCTTGGAATTACACCCTCGCGTAATAAGTTACTTGACTTGGCTCGTGGTGAATACATTGCAGTCATGGACCACGATGACATCTCACATCCTGAACGCTTTGCAAAACAAGTTGCATATTTAGATGAGCATCCCGATGTGGGCGTTGTTGGTTCGTGGATGGAATTCTTCTCCAAAAATAAAAAAGGCACAGCCCGCTATCCGAGCGATAACGAAACAATTAAGACCTTATTAATGGGTCTCTGCGTTATTGCACACTCTGCATCCATGCTCCGAAAGTCTGTCTTAGATGCCAATAACATTCGCTATGAAGAACATTTTTCCCCCTCTGAAGACCAAGCCCTGTGGGTACGTTTGATAGGTGTAACCAAATTTCACAACATCCCAGAAGTTCTCTTCTTCTATCGCCACCACGAAGGTAACACTTCTCACAGCCAATCCAAGATCATGCTTGAACGCACGGTTGAATTGGAAGAAATGGCGAAAACGCTCTATCCTCGTTATGCGCGTAAATTTGCACGTATGAAGGTGAATCGTTGGCACTTACGTCTTTTCGGAGCAATCCCTCTCTTTTTGGTAGAAAAGGAAGGCCCCAAAACAAAAATTTACCTCTTTAATCGCATCTTAATTCTGACCATCAAGAAAAAAGAAAATCC
>JAZRAG010000112.1:0-4234 GCA_045634445.1 Candidatus Spyradenecus sp.
GGAAGTAATCGTAGCCGTATCAGCCACAACAATCGTTGCACTCGATTCAACCGCAACAGCGCCGAGTACCGCCGTGCTTGCCGGCACCGTTACCGTGCAACCTTCCTCAATCGTAGTTTCCGTCGCCGTTACCGTGCCAGCACCCGTCTTCACAATTGAGCCGCCATTCGTACCCTGAATCGTGAGCGAAGCGAGGGTCAAATTAGCTGCATTGTCAAAGGTAAAGGCGCCCGCTTCACCTTCAGAACCGAAGTCAATGGTGAGCGTGGCGTTTGCCGCGAGAACATAATCACCCAATGCGCCAGCGAGTGTCAAGGTGCCACCAGCAGGAACTGTTGCAGTCACAGCGTCTGTGACGGGGCGTTCTGCAACGGTCAACTTCAAGACGCCGTCTTCATGTACCAATGCGTAACGATTCGTACCTGGAGTTTCACCAACCATCACGGCAACATCCTGACCTTCAGGAATCGTCACTTCAGCAGCATTCAACAATGTCACATCGCCATTGACATCCTGAGCATCCGTAATCTTTACCGTCATTGCTGCCGGCAAGGTTACGGTGCCCGTGACCGTCACTGCACCATGCTCTGCATCAATCGTGGCGTTTTCGGGAAGAGAAAGTGCAATTGGCAATTCATTCGTACCAATCGTACCATTACCCGAAAGCACCGTAGGCGCAACCACGAAATTCTTCTTGGTCGTCCCATAATTTTCACTGACAATTGCACCATCCAAGCGCAATGCAGGAGGCGTCAACTGATATGCGCGCCAGTCTCGAATGTACAACGTGCTACCATTCGTCACTTCCAAAGCAGTAGCAATCGTATTCGTACCACTACCACCACTAATACCATAATAGAAATCATCCGTCACCTTGGTGAGACCTGCGCCAGCAGTAGCAAAGTAACCATAACCATTGTAAAGTTCAAATATACCATTCTGGTTGACTGTGACAACCATACCTTCAGAAAGAGCCTGCGTGTAGTTCGCCGCATCACTTCCCTTATCTACATCAAGGCGAAGCGTACCTGCTCCATTCACCGTAACAGCCTGATTACCACGAATAACGCCACTCAATGTAGCGGTCATTCCTTCTTCAATGTTAAACTTGATATTACCAGAGTCACGCGTTTTCAAATTTGCCGAAATCGTTACGGCATTGGTTCCGTCAGCATTTGACTTTTTAACATTGAATGTCGCAGCACGATACCAGTCCAATGCGCCATTTTCCCCTTGACCACTACCTGTAATCGTGGCACCAGAGTAAACATTGAGCGTATTATTCCCACCCATCGTCCAACGTGTAGAGCCCATATTAAGGGTGCCATAGACATCTACGGTCAATGTACCGTCATAGTTAAGCGCATCAGAAGTACGCGTATTAACCAATGTCGCGCCTTGAGCAATTGCGATATTACCCGCTAATCCCTTTTCTGTGCCACCAAAGGATGTCGTACCAGAAAGGACTTCAAGCTTAGCCCCACTTGCAATGGTATTGTCACCACTTAAGGTAACAGCGCCCTTGGTTTGAAGCGTAATGCCAGCAGAAACCGTAATTGCTGTAGAGCGCGAGACCGCAGCTTCCGTAGCATCCAAAATAACAATCGCATTCCCTTCACCTTCACCCTTCGCAAGAGAAGTAAAGGCGAATGTCTTCACATCCACGGTTTTTCCACCAGCGACAGTCACTTCACCAAGCGTGCCCTTGCCTGTTGCCGTCACATCTGTATTGATGGTGGATGCCGTTGCAATAACAAGATCTTCCGTAGCAGGAAGCGCAATTGTGCACCCAGTCACACCGGCTTCTGCCGTCACGGTCAAAGAGGTAAGTGCCACGCCAAGCGTATTGTCAAAAGTGAAGGTCTGGCCATTCGCAGTGAAGTGAATCGCAAGGGTCGCATTCGTATAAGCAAAACCCGCTTCAGCAATGCCGGTCCAAGCAGTTACCTGACCATCACCAGTACCCACTGTTGCGGTAAGCGTCATACCATCCTTCGTCGGCGGAGTATAAACATTTCCGTTAGCCTCAACATCTTCATACCCCTCTGCGCCAGCCTTAATGAAGACAACAGTGCCACTTGCAACATTTGCCGTGTAACCCTTAGCAAGCTGAGTTTCGGAAAGAAGTAACTTCAAAGTTCCGCTCGTCACCGAGGCGCCATTTTCAGTACCAGCCTTCAAGATCAACGTACCATTATTGGTCACACCATAGGTACCATTACCCGAAATCGGTGTATCTATAAGATTCACCTCCGTGCCTGTGCCATCAGCCACAATCTTACCATTATTGGTAATCGTATTGGTCGGCGTTTGTGTGCCCACGTAGGCCAAGGTCGCATTAGCATTAATTGTCATTGCGCCCGTGGTCAAGGAGCCCTTACGCACCAAACGCAATTCACCTGCATTGACAACGACAGGAAGTGAAGATGTCGCAGCACGATACATTGCCAACGTACCTGCGCCCTTCTTGTAAACAGAACCACCATTGCCAGCAGCGGTACCAATGCAGCTGTACACGCTCAATGTACCATCCGTTACATCAATTTCTAAGTCGCTACGGCGAATGGCAATGATACCCGAGGCTACAATCGGATCACCCGATTCCTGGTCATTGGTTGCGTTTTCGCCGCCAATCGTGGAGTTACCAGACGAAACCAGCTTTGAGTTACTGTAGAGGTCAAACGAACGTTCAGAGTCCTGATTATCTGCTTCAAAAACAAGCTTACCATTGTTAAGTGTCAAAACACGGCTAAAGGTATCACGGCGGAAAGCTTCAAAACGTGCACCATTTTCAATCGTGATGCCAGGGAGCCCACTCGAATAACCCAAAATATCGGTACTCGTTGCAATCTGAAGGGCGGCATTCTCACCCGAGACGAGAATCGGACCTGCAGGACGATTTGAACCATTTGTATACTTCAACGTACCACTCGAGATTTTCGTTGTACCCGTGAACGTATTTAATGCATAGTTTTCAAGCGTCGTATCGGTCCCCAAATCAAAGTTCAAGATACCCGCACCTGCCAACGATGTATAAGGAGCAGGATTTACATCTGACACTGTTAAACTTGCACCAAGAGTAACCGCGCCCAAGTCCGCAGCGCCAGCATTTACTTTCACATTACCATTAACAATCGTAGTCGTCGCCTTCAATTGCTTGTCGCCCTCTGCAGCAATCGTCAAGGGACCCTCACCATCAAATTCGAGATAATCTAGCGTTTCAGACGATGCAGTCATCGTCAAGGTTGCTTCAGCAGGAGTCGTAATCACGACAGGAACGCTTGCATTCGGCTGGGTTACACCTGTTGTACCCCAATCTTCATCTGTCCAATTTTCCGTACCTTCAATTGTACGTTCATAAGCAGACACTTCCGTGAAGGTCGGCATATCGGTCTGGTACGAATTGTATACATAAATCCCTTTAAGCGTTAATGTTGGACCGATGTCAATCACTTGATATCGATTGCCACTTGACTTTAAGCCGCCTTCATTCCATTTATTCGCATCCGTATTATCCTTTACACGAATCGTCGTACCACCCGTGCTAGATGTCGCAGCTAACACCTTTGTCGCTTCAGGCGTCCAAGCTTTCACTGCACCACGGCCGCTAAGATTTCCACCCCAAGCGCCCTGAATACCAGTCCCCGTGTAAGCGGCTGCAATATCGGTCCCTGAATCAAAATTGACAAGCAAGGTATAAGAAGTATTACCTGGATTCTCGGGGGCAACTGGCGCCGCTGCCAAATCTAAAACAACAGCGATAGTCTGTGTTTCTCCCGACAACGTCACCTTAGCGCCCGTCTTATTATTCAGGTAAATCGAACCATCGTCATTCTTCGTTACCCCGACAGGAAGCGTTAACGTGACACCATTCATGGTTAGCGTTTTTGCTTCTGTGGTTGTACCCGTCGGAATCGTGCTAAAATCAGTAAAGCTCGCCGTGGGATTGGGATCAATTAACGTCACAGCCCAGCTAGTGGCGGTGAAAAGACCTGCTGACAGCAGGAGGAACATTGATTTGAAGAACTTGCTCATAGCTTTGTCCTATTCTGTTTTTGGATACTCCAAAAGAGAGAAGCCCGAGGGCTTTTCCCGATTAACGAGGATATCTTACTCCTATTTCAAGGGCTGAGTCAAGTAAAAAAGGGCGAGTAGCGTATAGTGGTGCACACCTTAGACCGCACAGTGGACAAGGGGCGAGAGTGGCGCAGGCGCGCCTTACCAACCAACGGGG
>JAZRAG010000113.1:0-47528 GCA_045634445.1 Candidatus Spyradenecus sp.
CCTTCCCCGTGGCCCCGGCGCCTCCTGCCCCCGCTACCAACGCTGGGAAAAACTCTAACCCATTTTCATTCATAACAGAAAGGAAAATCCCATGGATTACGATAAAAAAGAACTCGACGAAGCTACTGCGGCAGAATTGAATAGCGGCAAGTGGACTCCAAAAACGCCCGAAGAAATACTTGATTCTGCCGAAAAAGCAGAGAAAAAGGCTAGTAAACTCGGCGAACTCGCAGATGATCTTATTACAGCCTGCCAATTAATCAAAGATGTTGTCACAGGGAAATATAACGCGCCATGGACCTCCATCGTCATTTTGGCAGCCGCGGTAGCCTATGTGGCATGCCCCACTGACCTCATTCCCGATTTTATACCCGGGGGGTTCTTAGATGACGCTGCCGTATTAGCCCTCGCCCTCAAAACGGCTAAGAACATTATTGACGACTACAAAGTGTGGAAGAAAAACCATTAATCTTCCCCTCGCACCCGTATACCCACGTTAGGTATACGGGCACCCATTTTCTTCATAAACAGAAGGAAAATCCGTATGGGATACGATAAAAAAGAACTCGACGAAGCTACTGCGGTAGAATTGAATAGCGGCAAGTGGACTCCAAAAACGCACGAAGAAATACTTGATACTACTGAAAAAGCAAAGAAAAAGGCTAGTAAACTCGGCGAGCTTGCAGATGATGTAATCACTATTTGCAGTTTAGTCAAGGATGCCGCAGCTGGAGATTACCGCGCGCCATGGTCTACGGTAGCCATGCTTGCTGGCGCATTACTCTACTTTATTTCTCCTGTTGACCTCATTCCTGACTTTATTCCTTTCGCCGGTTTGCTTGACGACGTATCGTTTTTCGGCCTCGCCCTCAAAACGGCGAAGGGTATTATTGACGACTACAAAGTGTGGAAGGAAACCCATTGATATTCCCCTCGCGCCCGTATACCCACGTTAGGTATACGGGCACCCATTTTCATTCATAAATAGAAGGAAAATCCGTATGAAATACGACAACAAAATCATTCAAAAAAACACACCCCGAAACCCAAGCGACATTGACTTAGGTATGGTTCAGAAAGCCACAAACATGGCGGGCAAATTAAAGGAGCATGCGGAAACTCTCCTTTTAATTTGCAAGCTCGTTAAAGATGCCGCCACTGGTAAATTTGACGCGCCATGGGGAAAAGTCGCATTATTGGCTGCCACAATCGCCTATGTGGTGTGCCCTATTGACTTAATTCCAGACATTACACCTATCATTGGCTTTGTCGATGATATTGCAGCACTCCTTGCCGCAGTCAGTTCCGCTTCTGCCGTTATTAACGCTTACAAACAGTGGAAATAATCCTCGCCTAAACGTATTGTACTATCTATGGGCGGAAGGATGCCATCTCTCCCATAGTCCTACGTAGGCTGAGAAGCCGCACGTTCAATGGTACATGGTTTGGGTGGGGTTGAGGTGTGTTAAAATGGAGATTGATGAGAGGGCGCGCTTAAACGGCGCGCCCTTTTCTTAATGGCAAGAAGTGCTAAGTTTCAGGTCATGGCTCTCATTTTGAAGTTAAGCGCGGAGCGCGACTTAGGCGTTGTGCGCTTAGATTGGGAGGCATCCATACGTCGTATCGGTGAATGTGCTAAAATACGGCTATCTCCACAAGGGTAAATTCACATGGGTAAGCGGTTAACGGGCTTTGACTATTCTCGACCATACTACTATATGGTCACACTCAAGTGTTTACCGAATACGCAGCCGTTATCAGAAATTGTCGCACCTGGGACGTGCCAGGGCAATAAAATCACCTACGCGATGGTGAATTGTATCCGACATTTTCATCTCGGCTGTCAATCTATCGCACCGATTGAATGTTTTTCAATTATGCCCGATCACATTCATTTACTGATTCGCATTCTTGAAAACACGCCCACAGTAGAGCGCCCGCTCCTACGCCTTGAAACGATTGTCTCCCTACTCACACAAGCGTTAACGGGCCGTTATACCACAGTTACGAAGCGACACGAGACGCTCTTTGATACCGCGTGGCACGACTGGATTATCACCTCTAAAGGCCAGCTGAATGCCTTTACGCGCTATATCCGCGAAAATCCCATGCGTCACTGGCTACGACACGAAAACCGACAGTATTTTACACGGGTTCGCAAGCTACGGTTCGCGGGGCGTGATTGGTATGCCTATGGCAATACTACGCTCCTCAATCTACCACACCTCACGCCTTTTCGGTGTTCACGTCAATGGCATCCTGAAGGCGAACAATGGCGTGCGGCACTCGCCGCGGCAGAACGCCTCGGTCCTGGCGCTGCAGGCGTTGGCACTTTTATGAGCCCTTGTGAAAAGGCGTGCGGAAACGCGATCTACCAAGCTGGCGGCGGGCTCATTGTGCTCACGCCACAAGGCTTTCCAGAGCGTTGGCATCCTACCCGTAACAAAGAAAAGCTCTGCGCAGAAGGCCGCATGCTCTTTCTCTCCCTTTGGGAACCAAGCACCACACAATTAGACCGCGCCACGCTCTATCAGCGGTGTCACGAAATGGGCGATATCATTCTCACCACGCACCTCACCAAAGAAGAATAATTTCGCGCTTTCGGAAGGGATAGCATACCCGCCAATTTAAGGGCACAACGCCTAAGTCGCGCTCCGCGCTCAGCTTTGAAATGAACCGCGTGGCCTAATCCTGCGCTTTCATCCCATAATAAGGGCCTAATTTGAGGTTTTATTAACCACATCACCCTCCCCGCACTAAAACTCATGTGCGCGACTTAAGCGTCGTGCCCTTAGATTGACCGCCTTTCGCATTTCTGCGCGTCAGCGCAGAGGGCCTTAAATGGAGCGTTATGATGAGGCTCGCGCCGGCGCAGAGGAGATAAACGCGCTTGCCTTGAGGGTGAAAAGTACTTGTTTTGAAGGGGGATGTGGGTGTTTTGCTTTCGTTTTTGAGGTTTTTTTGTTATTATAAAAGCATCCGTTTACCTCGTTTTTTCAAAAAAGAAAGTGAACCTTATGAAGCAGACGCCGTTAAAGTCGTTCGCCCATGATCTCTCTGAAAAGGCTAAATCGCTTGATGCCACGCCCGCTACGATGTTGGCCGCAACGATGAAGTGTATCTTCGCAGATGAGTCGCTCACCACGCCACAATTGGCCGATTTGTGTAATGTTTCAACGCGCGCTTTGAAGCAGAATAAGGCGCAAATTGAACAGCTTTCCTCGGCTTTAAAAGACCACGATTTGGTGACCCTCGGAGATGACCCCGACACGCTTAAACCCTTGAAAAAGGCGCGAAAATCGGCTAAAACGGACCTTTTTGAAAATGGCAAAGAGGCGTTGCGCTATCCGAAGGATTTCCAACTCTTTTTGAAGGTTTACCCCAACCACGGGAAGCATCGCATTGAGTCCAAAAATTACCAGAAGATGTTGGGCGAAATTTGGCGTAAGTGTGAGCAAGATGGCTATACGGGGAATGACATTTACTCAATTCTCGTCACCCAAAAACGAGAACTCCTTTGGAATGAAAATGACGGCGAAAATATCCCCACCGCTTGGGATTTTTTGACGCGTGATCTTTATTGTTTTTGTGCCAGTGATGCACCCGTCCCATACGATCCTGAAGCATGGGCAAAGCTTGATCCCAAATTGGTAGAATTCTGTCGCAAATATCCCCGTCAAACCAACCCTTGCAGCAATCTCGTCATTCAGGGGTGGGAGAGTTGCCTTGAAAAAGGTTACACACCCCAAGAAATCTTCTATGCCCTCCAGTGTTTCAAAAACAAAAAAGTATGGCATGAACAAGATGGGCGTTTTGTACCGCGCGCAGAGGCTTGGCTGTGGGAAGCGGTCTTTGCTGACTACATTCCCTACATCCGTGACTTGATGCGCGCACCCCGTGGCGGCGAAGGCGATGAACTGCGCTCTGACTCGCCTGATGAATTTATTGAATTCTGCAGATGCTATCCTGGCAGCGTGGGCAATGAACTCACAGATGTCCATTACGATGTTTGGAAGGCATGGAAACGATTAGAGCGTTGCTACAACTACTCTGGCAGCACAATTCTTGAACTCCTTGATGACGCCATTGATGCGAACCAGTGGAACGACGACAATAAGGGTTACGTTCCCCATGCCACATTCTTCTTACGTAGAGATCGCATTAAAAAGTATGCCGAGGGCGAGGAGATTTAATTTACATCGTCACCTCTGCCCCCAATAAACGAAGCCCTAGACGCTTGAGATTTTACGGCCTCAAAATCACCCAGTTTACCTCTTTTGGTGATGCCAAGCGTTTTGCAAGCCTGTAAACTTTTCTTAGGACGTCCACAGAGGCCGTTTCCGTGCCCACTATTGCGTTTTCTAAACACGAGGGTAGACTTATACCCCTCGCTACCGAGAAGCGTCTTAAAACGCATTTTTAAACAGAGTTTAAAATTTCACGTATGCGCATGAATATCTAACGCCATGTCCGATAGACCGTTTAAGCGATTTTTAGCGAAACACTCTCAAGCACAAACGAACAGACAAAGTGGAGGATGGAGGGTGTGTGTGTGCGTGCGTGCACGCATATATATTCACATACACTTTCTTCCTCCTTTCCTCTCTCTTTCCCCTCTCTCTCTATAAAGGGGGTCTGGGGGGAACTTTCTCTCTCTCCGCTTTCTCTCTCCTTTCCTCCTTCTTTAAACGCCCTTGATTTTAATCACATTTTAAGACACTTGTCCGACAAGTGTCGGAAATAATTACAGAATTAATTCCAAGATTATTTCATCCACTGGAAAGATTTCTCCCCTTTCCACACAAAATAACCCATTCATAAATCAATACAAATTCAATATTATCTCCATCCTTCATCCTCTCAAAAAACATTCTCTTTCTCTCATCGCAACTGCAAGAACAAATGCGTGCATAAATGCACCCCTTTTGGGGAAATTTTTTCACCTTTTGAAAAAAGTGCACCCCTTGAGGTGACATTTTGTCTCATTTCGCGGCAACCTGCGCGATTCTCGTCTACTCAAGCGTCTTTTTAGAACGGCGATTTGCACAATATTGAGGCAAATCGCCCCTTTTTTGTTTCAAAATGAAACATTTTGTTTCGAATCGGAACATTTTATTTCACTTGTTCCACATGTTCCCATTTGAAACGTTTTGTTCCACTTGTTTCATTTTGAAACATTTAGGGAAACGCTCGGGGTGGAATTGAAAACGCGATGAGAATGTCAGATGCGATGAAGCACGAAGAGAGATACAATGAGGCGCAAAAGCGGGTGACGTGAGGCGCATGATTTTTGTATGCATGGCGCGCTCGCGCATGAGCGTGCTTCACACGCGCGCAGTTTTATGGTATTCTAATGTTTCGCAAGAAGGGATTTACTTTCGTGAATATTGGCATTGTAGAACCAAAAGATTTAAAGTTGATTGCACCTGAGGGCGGCTGGAAATTTGAAAAGGGCGGCACGCTTCCAGAAGTTACGGTGCGATACGAGATGGTCGGCACTCCGTGTGACGATGGGCGCAATATTATCTTCGTTTGTCATGCGTTGACGGGTGATGCTCATGTGATTGGTTATCGTCCAGGTGAAAAGCCGGGCAAGGATCGTCCGAGCGGATGGTGGGAGGGCATGATCGGCCCGAATATGGGCATTGATACCGACCGCTTCTGCGTGGTGTGCGCAAACATTTTGGGCGGGTGTGCTGGTTCTACGGGTCCTTCTTCAATTAATCCCGAAACGGGTAAGCCGTATGGCTCGACCTTCCCCGAAATCACGATGGGCGATATCGTGACGGTGCATCGCACGCTTTTACGTCAGCTTGGGTTTAAGCGCATTGCTGCAGTGGTGGGTGGTAGCTTTGGCGGTATGCAGGCGCTCGAATGGGCGATTCGCTATCCGCAGGATATGGATAAGTGCATTTTGGTGGCTTCGGCGGCAACGTTGAATACGCAGGCTTTGGCCTTTGATATTGTGGCGCGTCACGCTATTATCCAGGATCCGAATTGGCGTCATGGTGACTACTATGACGGCGCAGCGCCGGCTGCGGGGCTTGCCAATGCCCGCCGTTTGGCTCACATCACCTACCTCTCGCAGACGTCCATGGACGATAAATTCGGTCGCGAAAAGCGCACTGAATGGTTGAACCAAGACACTGATTTTCACAAGCAGGTGCGTCGCGACTTTAAGAGTTACTTCCAGATTGAATCCTATTTGGAGTACCAGGGGCAGAAGTTTGTGCGTCGTTTTGACGCTAATAGTTATCTGCACATTACACGCGCTTTGGATAGTTATGATCCTGAAGAAACGTATGGCTCTTTGGAAGCGGCTGTGCGTCAGATTCAGGCGAAGTTGCTCACTATCAGCCTTAGCGGCGACTGGCTCTTTACTCAACAGCAGGCTGAGCGTTTTGTGCGCGCTTGCGTGAATGAGCACAAGCAGATTTCTTACTGCCACTTAAATGCGCCGGCAGGACACGATGCCTTCTTGACGCACATCGACGAAATGAAGCTCGTTTTGCGTGCCTTCTTAACGGCCACCGAAGCGGGTGACCCTTCTACGTTTGATAAGCGCGAAGCAGCCGCTTTACAAGCGTTTGTGAAGCACATTCCGCAGGGCGCACGTGTTTTGGATATCGGCTGTGGCAATGGCACGTTGCTCAAGCAGATGGCGGTGCAGAAGGGCACTTATGGCATCGGCCTAGAGTGCGACTTAGATAAGATCATCGAAGCTTTACATGCAGGCATCAACGTCTTAATGGTGAGCAAGTGTCTCTGCCATGACTTGTCAAACATCCCCGATAAGACCTTTGACACGGCCGTGATTTCCCATACCATTCAGGAACTCGCCCATCCTGATCGCGCGATGCAGCAACTCTTGCGCGTGGCCGAATGGGGCCTAATCTCCTTCCCGAACTTCGGTTATATCGGCATGCGCCTCTCCCTCCTCTTCACAGGCGGGATGCCGCGCACGAAGGAATTCCCCTACGAGTGGTATGATACGCCCAATATCCACAACTGCACACTCGCAGACTTCTATCTGCTCTGCAAGCGCTTTGCACTCAAGGCAAAATTGCTTTCCTGCCACTCGACGAGTTGGTTAGGAAAACTCTTACTCCTCTTCGGATTCACCAATCTCGGTGCGGACCGCGTGATTTTGCGCCTCACGCACGACACGGCTAAGGACGCCTCCAATGGAAAGTAAGTTTAGCCCCCTGATTGAGCAACTCGCCCCCTCGCTCATTTGTCGCCGTTGCCCAGCGATGAATACCCGTCGCGATGTGAATTTGCCGGGTAAGCGGGCAATGGTTGCTACATTGAAAGAGCTCCTTTCTGTACTCTTTCCTGGGTGTTTAGCCTATGAGCCTGTAGATCACGAGGACCTCGATGGACTTAAGCTCCGCCTTCAGGGCATTGCAGAAGCACTCAAGGACCAAATTACGCGCATTGAGAGTTATCGCGTGCTTGAACAAACGCGTCCTGCAGACTTTGACTGTGCGGCACAAGCCGAGCTTGTGGTGACCGAATTGCTTACGCAGTTGCCCGCCATTCGTACGGCGTTGCAAGCTGACATTTTAGCAGCCTACGAAGGGGACCCCGCAGCACACTCCAACATGGAAATCGTGATGTCGTATCCAGGTTTGCTTGCGATTGCGACCCATCGTGTGGCACATGTGCTCTATCGTCAGGATGTGCATCTTTTGCCGCGTGTGATGAGCGAATACGCCCATTCGCGCACAGGGATTGACATCCACCCAGGCGCTACAATTGGGAAAGGCTTCTTCATCGACCACGGCACCGGTGTCGTCATTGGCGAAACGTGCGAAATCGGCACCAATGTACGCATCTACCAAGGTGTGACATTGGGCGCGCTCTCTTTCCGTAAAGATGCTGAAGGACACTTGGTCAAGGGCATTAAGCGTCACCCTAACGTGGAAGACGATGTGATTATTTACGCCAATGCCACCATCCTCGGCGGCGACACTGTCATTGGTAAAGGGTCGATTATCGGTGGTAACGTGTGGCTCACGCACTCCGTGCCGCCAGGTTCGCGTATCTTTTTTGAGGAGAAAAACGCATGATCCGTAAAGTCTTTACCTGTTTCGCGCTCATTGCCGCAGTGTGGTGTCGTGCTGCGTTGCCAGAAGCCGTAGTACAAGCGTGCCTCACCCCAACCATTCATGACGGTGTTTCGCCCCAACCCTGGGCCTTAATGACCGCAGAAGCATGGGACAATGGCGCAATGCGCATCACCGAGAGCGCAGAAGTCTCCGTCACGGCACAGACCTGTCACGCCCATCCGATGGATTGGCTCACAGCAGACTTGCGCATCACCACTCCTAATCAACAGCCTAACCCAAAGGCCTTTCAACAGACTCTCACGCTTGTGTTGCGCTCCAAAGGTGTTCTTCCGAACTTCACTTGTACGCTCAACTTCTTAGATGGCGCCGTTTTACCGCCTTGTGAAATTATCAAGTGGAAAGGTAAGCTCGCCATCGTCTCAAAGCAAAAAGATTGGTACATCGTGGCCGAAGACCCAAAGATGACCATCACACAGACCGAAGAAGCCACGCCAAAGACAACGTTACGCCTCGCGAATGTTGTATTGGAGAAGACAGCCACAGTTGAAGCCTCTATTACCATCGGCGAAGGAGCGCTTCCCTAAGCGCCTTTAAGCCTTCTTTTACTCCCTTTTATCAGTTCTGCTACCGTGCGCGCCACCCTCCTTCACCTTCTCCTCAAATGCCTTCACGCGCTCTGCTGGTGCGTAGTGGTGCTTTTTTTTGTGGGGATATTGACGCTCACCACCCTTGCTTACGGCTTCAAAGGGCATCATTTCCAAAAATACTTTGACCAAGCCATCCCTTCGGACATTGGCAAACTGAGCCTTCAACGTGTAGCCTACTGGCCAGGCATGGGCATTATCCTCAAAGGTGTTCGTTTTGAAGATCCTCAAGGTAAAACGCTCGTAGCCTGTAGTCGTCTTGCAGCAGATTTCCGCATTTTTAACCTTCTCCCGCTACAAGACCGCCTTGACGCTTTAGAAATTGACGATCTCTTTGTGGCGCAGATTGAGTACGACCCCAATGAACCGCCGGTAACATGGGATTCTCCGCACCCTCCCTTCCCTGACTTCAATGGGATGCGTTTGCCACAATTTGACAATGTTGAGATCACGCTCAATCGCCCCAATATTTTTGAAGTTGAAGTCCTCAAAGCCACAGGTATTCTCAATACTGATGGTGGTGCATTTTGGCTGCAAAACGCACGTACAGATGTTAACAACCACGATGAAAAGGTTGAAGGCACCCTTAAAATTGACATGTACGCCGGTATCGTGAAGGCGCACTTGCGCGGATTCGCCTTGCCAACTCGTGTAGATGGCGTCTATCGTTCACTTAATTTACATATCATTGAAGAATACAGCGACAAATTTACATTAGAACGTCCTGCATGGGCTGACTGCATCTTTGAAGTTGGGTTTGACAAATTCCGCAATATCTTCACCTTTCAAATCGACATCTCAACCACCAAGGGCACCTACTGCGGTGTACCATTTGATGCGATGCATGGTACGATTAAATGTCGTGGAATTTGGGATGCTGTTACCATTATTGAACCCATCTCTGTACGACGTAATGGTGAATCCCTCGCCACGGGTAAAATCACCTTTGACTGCATTGAAGACAAGTTTAAATTCGAAGCGCACAGCACGGCACTCACCCCTACAGAAGCGCTCAAGATTATCGACATGCCCTTCATTGAGGTTATCCCTCCCATGTCCTCTGAAACGCCTCCAGAGATTAATATTCGCGGACAGCTTCCCCTCCTCTCCGAACAAACACCCGAAAAAGTTGTGCTTGCAGGCAGTGTCACCTCTAAAAGCCCTTTTACCTTTGACCAAGTGACCCTTGAGTCTGTAGACGCACTCCTTTCAATGCAACAAGGCACCTTCTCTATTGATGCATTAAAAGGCACATTTTTGAATAATGGCACGGTAGAAGGTCGTGTGGACATCCACATTCCCAATGTCTCTACATACGCTGATATCGCCGCCGATGTAACGTTGCACAAAGCCTCCCTTGCCGACCTCTTGCAGCCCTTCCATATGGAAACGCTCACCAATTGCGTTGCGACAGGCAATATTCAGATGGCATGCCGCGCAGACGACACCTTTAAATCCTCTATTCGCGCCGCATTTGACGTCGTTATTGACGGTGGTCTGATTGGACGTGTTCCCCTCTTTGCAGGCTTTACCGACCTCATGGCTGAAAAGGTCCCGGGTGTAGCAAAAATCACCGACACTTCTACAGTACACTTGAAGGGATCTGCAGAAAAGGGTATTTTCACCTTGCCACACTTTACGTTGTCGGGTTCACTCTTCATGATTGAAGGTCCCGTTACTTACGATTTACCTAACGATTTACTTGGTGCGAAAGTCATCGCTGGCATCTTTAAGAAGAATACCGTTATCGGCAATATCACGCGATGGGCCACCATTCCCGTGACGAAGATGTTGTGGCAAGTTGAGGTCACAGGACCACTCAACAATCCGCAATGGCGCCTCATTACGCTGATTAATAAGCTTTGGGACTATGTTCCCCTTTCAACTAAAGAAAGTACAACCCTTTAAGGAGTCCATCCATGGATATCGTCTTATTACATCCGGAAATCCCGCACAACACAGGCGCCATCGGCCGTCTTTGCGTGGGGCTTGGATGGCCCTTACACATCGTTCGTCCAATGGGATTTGCGATTGACGAAAAGAAGATTCGCCGCGCAGGATTGGATTATTGGCAACATCTTCAACTGACCTTACACGACTCGTTTGAAGATTATCTTGAATCACGCAAGCCGACATCGCTCACCTTTTTAAGTACAAAAGCGCCGCGTACACTCTACGAAAGTACCTTTAATCCCGATGGTGCGTTGATTTTTGGGTGCGAATCCTCTGGTCTGCCTAAGGGCTATTACGAACGTTATGAATCGCAACTCGCTATTTTGCCAATGCCTGGTCAACATGCGCGTTCTATCAACTTGGCCAATGCCGTCGCCATCGCAGCCTACGAAGCCTTCCGCCGTTTTGGCGCCTAACGCTTTAGCATAAGGTTATTACGCTGAATCTAACGTAAGCTTATCACGCGGCTTTAATACTTTATCGTTTCCAATTTAAATTAAATCACACACGCGCACATACGCGTGTGTGATTACTTCGTGTGTGATTACTTTTTGAGGATTTCTCTATGGTTCACAAGAGGGCCTTTCTCATAATAGCAAAAAGACTGCAAAACAATAAAATCTGTATTGATTACAAAATTTTTAAAAATATTAAAATTTACTATTGCAATCGTTTAGAGCACTATGTTATAATTATTACAGTTTTTGACGCAGTGAAGTTCTGCGGAAACATCTAACGAAAGAGAGAGAAAAATGAAGAAGTACGTTTGTCCGATCTGCGGTTATGTTCACACTGGTGACGCTGCTCCTGAAAAGTGCCCTCAGTGCGGTTGCGCAGGCGCTAAGTTCCTTGAAAAGGCCGCTACCGAAAAGATGGAGTGGGCTGACGAACACCGCGTGGGCGTGGCTCAGGGCGTTGACCCCGAAATCATCGAAGGTCTCCGCATGAACTTCACCGGCGAATGCACCGAAGTGGGTATGTACCTCGCAATGGCTCGCGTCGCAACTCGTGAAGGTTATCCCGAAATCGCTGCTTTCTATGAAAAGGCTGCTTACGAAGAAGCTGAACACGCTGCTAAGTTCGCAGAACTCTTGGGCGAAGTGATTACCGACTCCACCAAGAAGAACCTCGAACTCCGCGCTGCTGCTGAACAGGGCGCTTGCGAAGGTAAGCTCGCCATCGCTAAGAAGGCAAAGCAACTCGGCTACGATGCCATCCACGACACCGTACATGAAATGTGCAAGGATGAAGCACGCCACGGCGCAGGCTTCGAAGGCCTCTTGAAGCGTTACTTCAACTAATCTGTTTGAAGGATTGTGACCATGGCGCGTATACTCCCATCATCTTCCGCCACACATCAGAAGCTTCGCGAACACGGACTTCACCCCTCCAAAGCGCGCGTAGCAATCTATGAGTGGTTGACCACCCACCCGGTGCACCCTACGGTTGATGTGGTGTTCAACGCGCTACGGCCACATATTAGCACCCTCTCGCGCACCACTGTTTACAATGTGTTACACGCATTTGTAGAGTGTGGCCTCGCTGAGAAGGTGCACTCCGAGGATCTTGAACTCCGTTATGACGGCAATCCTGTAGGCCATGCACACTTTAAGTGTACGCAATGTGGTTCACTAACAGACCTTGACCTCATTCCGAATTCGGTGCCACGAACAGTTGGCTTGCCAGAGGGATTTATCCCACGCACCACCGCTGTGACACTTTGGGGCCTCTGCAAAAAGTGTGCAAATAAGCATTTACGCAAAACGCTTAATACATCGTTTACCGAGTAACGCACATCTTTTTCAAGTTGAAAAGGCCTGTTCTCCTGCAGAGTAGGCCTTTTTGCTTTCAGAAAAACGCATCCTTTTGCGGAAACCTATCGTCCGCATCCCCAAAGTCTACGTAAAAAGCCCAATTTTACTCCCCCTTACGGAACATTCCAATAAGAAAAATCGAAATCATTGTCAAACCTGTAAGGTTCTATGTTATACTACGCGCATTTTAATGGAGGTTTAATTTATGTCCGCTGAACAGAATACTTTAATTCCGTATGTCGTGGAGCAGACCGCTCGCGGGGAGCGTTCTTACGATATTTACTCGCGTTTGTTGTTGGATCGCATTATCTTTTTGGGTGGCCCGATTGATGACAACGTGGCGAATGCCATTGTTGCGCAAATGCTTTTCTTGCAGTCGCAGGACCCCAAGAAAGACATCTCCCTTTACATCAATTCGCCAGGTGGCGTTGTGACCGCAGGTATGGCAATTTACGATACCATGCAATTCCTCTCCTGCGATGTGGCCACCTACTGCATCGGTCAGGCCGCTAGTATGGGCGCAGTTCTTTTGACTGCAGGCGCCAAGGGTAAGCGTTATGCACTCCCCAATGCCCGTATCATGATTCACCAGCCTCTCGGCGGCGCTGAAGGTCAGTGTACCGATATCCAGATTCAGGCTGCTGAAATCCAGCGCATGAAGCAGACCCTCAATGAAGTTATCGCTAAGCACACGGGGCAACCCCTTGAAACCATCTTCAAGGACACCGAACGTGACAACTTCATGTCTGCAGAACAGGCCTGTGCCTACGGCCTCGTAGATACCGTTGTGCAATCTACCAAGTAAGGATTCCAACAGTGCCTCTCTACGAATTTGTGTGTGAAGACTGCGGGAAGCGCTTTGAATACTTAGCGCGCACCCTGAGTGATCGACCGCAAAATTGCCCTTCTTGCGGGAAGACCTCCCTCAAGAAGGCCTTTTCAACCTTCGCCGCAAAAACGACCACCCCAGCTAGCGGATGTGCACACGCCGCACAATGCGGCCATGCTCATGGCCCAGGATGCGGATGTTGCTGCCACTAAAACTGCACATTTGCTTCAAAACCGCCACCTTAAATACTAAATACGCGTACGCGTGTAAGACATGATTCAGGTTCAGAATTCCCTCTGAGCCTGAATATTTTTAGCCGCTGAAGACAACTTCTTTAGCCCCCCTTTTACATCTCGCTTTTGAGGCCATTTTGAAGAAGGCTTGTTTTCAACTTCAATTCAAGTTCAATTAAAAGTCGATTCAACTTGAATTGAAGGTCAATTCAACTGAAATTCAAAATCCCTCTTTTTTCAACCTTTTACGCCCAAAATAAAACCCACTTCCCTTACAGTTGTTCCCTTGTTCTTTCCCCTTACCATCGTCCACCCCTTTTATTCCTTTTCCATCTCCAAAAAAGAGTCTAGTACCCCCTCTGCTTCGCCTCCTTCCTAACCATTTTCGCCCTCTTCTTTTTGAAGCATTTTGACGCAACTTTTCATTTTTACCCTTATTTTCACTCCCCCTCAAAAATATTTCTCAAATCTTATTTTCACCCCCTACCCCACTAAAATCCCTTATTTAATAGGTATTTCCACTCTTTATTTTTGTCAAAAGAATGCACGCTAGAACGCACCACTATAAAAGTTTGCATTTTTGGCACGAAAAGTGATATATTTATTCTGCTGTTTTCTATGGAGAAAAAATGCATAGGTTTTGTTTATTGTTGATTGCTTTATTGATGTTCTGCGGATGTGCTTCCTCAGACGCGCCGACGCGTGTCTCCGCAGACGAGCTCCAGCCTGGTGTAATTGTGCCCCAATTGCGCACAGGTGTGAAGGTGCGTATTTCCGTTTTGGCTTCTGGCGAACCCGTGATGAAGGAAGAAATCATGGAAGTTTCCGCTGGTGGAGACATCGTTTTGCCCTATATTGACCGCGTTCTCTGCGCTGGCATGACGATTGAAGCCTTCCAGGAAGAACTCACCAAGCGTTATCGTGAATTTTATGTGGAGCCCCTCGTCAGCGTCTACTATGTGCCGATGAGTGAAGGCGGCTCTTCTCCCTATGGTTCTGTGCTCGTCACAGGATGTGTAGGCCGTGAAGGCGTGGTTGATATCCCGCAAACATGTGACTTGACCGTCATGCAAGCCTTGCAGTTGGCTGGCGGTATGGGTCAGTGGGCAAATATCAACAGCGTCCATTTAACGCGTAACCTCGCCGATGGCACACGTCAGCAGGTCACCATTGACACCGAACGTATCGGCCGTCGTGGTGCCACCGACCAAAACGTTCTTTTGATGCCTGGCGATGTCCTTTATGTGCCAGAAAGCAACTGGTAAACCACGAATTTGTTTAGAAAGAGAGCCACTTATGAATAAGATGATGCTTTTAGCAGTCGCAGCCCTCTTCGGTGCTAGCATTGCATCCGCAGCATTGACCGCGGCAGACCTTACGCCTCAGGCCGTGCGCACAGCTACTGCAAACCTTCAGGCTAATCAGCGCCAGGATTACGCTCGTCAGATCCTTGAAGCTGTCTCCGCTAGCCCAGAAGATGAGACCACAAAGACCCAGGCTTTGACCACCGCAGCCCGCGCACTCATCGCAGGCTCCCGTAACGGCGGTGCAATGGGCGTTATCACCGAAATCTTCAACACCACCCCGGTCACCAACCTCCAGGGCGTCTCCGATTTGCTCGCTACGAACAACTTCGGTCAGAAGCTCAATGGGATGACCGACGAACAGTTTGACATATTCGCTACGCGTTTGGTGAAGGTCGCCTCCCAATACATTGAAGTATCGGGTACCGATTCGCCGACCTTGCGTATCAGCATCTTGGCTGCTACGTTCGCAAAGGCATCCTCCGATCCAGAACGCACACGTGACGCTTTGATTGCAGCATTGCCCGCAGGCATGCAGGCTGCCGCTGCAACCTATATCACTGCATCCGAACAGAATAACACCAGTTTAATCGCCGCTGCTGCAGGCGTTGATGCTGTTGAATCTACCCCCTCTGATCCCGATGCAGATAAAGTCGTAGCCGCTCCTGAAGCGAAGGACGACTATCTCAACCCCGAACCTGCAAGCAACAACGCTCGCACCAAGGTCACCGAAACTGACCCCGAAGGCGAAGTTGATGCTAAGGTGCCGTTAATTGCACGTGCCGCAAACGACATTCAAGGCTTCACCCTTGATGCAATGCAGGCCACCTTCTATGAATGGGATGAAATCAACCCCGAACAGCGCATTGACGATCCTTTCATCGGCGCCCTTCCTGGTTTGGGCTCCCCCGATGCAGTGCCTGGCGAAGCAGCTCCCAATACTCCGCTTCCCACGCCCAGTCCTGCCTACGGCAATCAGCGCACCTACTAAGACTCCGAGGATATAGACTATGAAAAAGCCTCTTATTTTCGCTGCACTCCTTTGCGGATGCCTCTTTGCATCCCAGGTGTCCGCCTCCTCCTACGAACCCGGCTTTAAGTTCAATGGTGGCCGTTTTGTAATCCATCCCACCGTGAATGCTGGTATCTCTTGGGAATCCAACATGGGCAATTCTTCTACTCACGAAGAATCTGGCTTCTTGTGGCGTGTTCAGCCCGCTCTCGCGCTTCAGTACAACGCCAAGCGCACCACCCTCGGTATGAACATGTTCTACACGATGGAACGTCCCTTCGATGACGGCAATGGCGGTGACAATGACTCCTATGGTATCAACTTCTCTTTGTTGCAGAAGTTGACCGAACGTACCCGTTTGACCGTAATGGGTTCGTACACCCGCACCGAAGACGAACAGTTCTACTGGAACGATGACCCCTATCGCCCTGGCTCGGTTGACAAGGATGAATCTGAGAACTACAACTTCAACGTTGCATTAGGTCACACCGCTAAGAAGTGGCACAGCTCCATCGGTGCAGGTTGGCGTCGTACCCGTCAGTTGGATAATTCGGATCAGATTTCCGACGCATTCAATGTAAATGGTATGCTCGGTCGTGCAATCGGTGCTCACACCTATTGGGACGTCTCCCTTGGTGCAACGGTTGACCGTCCTGATGACGGCGATGACTCCATCTCTTACACCTTGATGACGGGTGTGAGCGGTGAAGCAAGCGAACGCACCTCCTACTCCGCAATGCTCGGTATCACCATGTACGACTACAATGGTTACAATGATGATACCGCCTATGGCCCTGCTTACAACATCAGTGGTGCTTACCGCCTCTCTCGTAAGGTGACCCTCTCGCTCGCAGCAAGCTCCCGTTATGAATCTGAATACGCTGGTCACGGCGCATCCCGTCACCGCTACGTCTTCAATCACACGTTGACCGCTGCAGCTAACTTCCAGTGGACGGACGTCTTCTCCTCTCGTTTGGACCTCCGCGGCACCTTTGAACAGCACGAAGACACGGGCTCTAATTACGGCGATGCAGACCGCACCTACATCCAAGTGGGCGCAAGCTCGTACTACAAGTTCAACCAGTTCGTAACGATGTACGGCCGTCTCTCCTACACCATGGACGAGTATGACTCTGACTCCTCCGAAACGGATAACGTCCGTTTCGAGCTCGGCTTCTCCTTCCGTTTCTAATAAGGTGGGTCTCATCCCGTGATTCGGATACTTTTAACAAAGTACTGGGTGCTTGCCCACCTTTTGGTGACCGCAGGCACCCTTTGCTTTAACCCGACACCTTCTGTCGGGTTATCCCTTTGGTGTGCCGTATCACTTTTGTTATTCACCCTCTGCTTGCCGCCAATCTTTCGTGGCGAAAGTTTTTGGATTGCACGTCAACGCGTTTCGCTCGCAATGCGTAATGACGTTGTCCTTTGGATGGCCATCGCCGCATTAACCTTTCTCGGCATTCAACTTCTCAATGGGCCTCGCGCCTTAGAATATGCTTCCGAACTTAAGCGTTGGGTCTTCTCCGCCCCTCCGCTGAAATTCTTCCCTTCAAGCATCAAGCCCGCAGTAGGCATTCCTTTCTTTACGGGAATACTCTCTGGCTTGGCCATTGCCGTAACCGTGCGTAATGCGCTTCCACGTAAGCAACGCCTCTTTGCTCTCATTGGCGTAGCTCTCATGACAGGCATTCTCCCTATTTGGGGCGCGTTCACCCTTCTTTTCACAGGTAATGCGCCCGAATTCGCTTGGTTAGGCGGCACGTACGACGTTGCAACTCTTTGGTTGCTCACGGGTTGCGTCTCGCTTGGTATCGTTGGTGAAGCCTTCTTAGAGTGCCATTTGCGCACGATGATTGTCGCCTTTATTGCTGCATGCCTCAACTTCTTCGGCATCTTTGCCTTTGGGCCAGCAGTGACCGTTTCTCTTGCAGCAATTATTGCTCTCGGTTGGATTTGCTTCTCCCTCATAGCGATCAAGGCTAGCGGACGTCATCCGCGCGTGTTGTGGCGTTGCGTCCTTCTCCTGCCCCTCTTATTTGCCATCGGATTTGGTCTCATCTTAACGCCTGAAGCCAATGCCTTCCGTGCAGAATTACAAATGGAAGCTTGGGCAGACCGTTTAGATACCTTCTTCTCTCAGTGGGCTTTCCGTTCTGAATTAGCCATGAGTGTTTTCGGTGCAGAGCCAATGCTCGGTGCTGGTCCCGAAGGCTTCCAATCTTGCGCACGCTTCTATGTTAAAGGCGCGCTCTCGTGGTCTTATTGGAAATCGGGTGGCACAGGATTACCTTGCGATTTCCTTCGCTTGCTGACCGACTGCGGCATGATTGGTACTCTTTTATTGTTGCTTCCTGGCGGAGCAATGTTGGGGCGTTGTTTAATGCGTTGGGTTGAATATCGCCAAAGCAATCGTCGCCACTACAGCCTTCGTTATATCGTGGTTTTTGCAGGTTCTTTTATCGGCGTGCTTTGTGCATTGCTCTTAGCGACCTTTGGCACACCGCTTCATTCACCCGCCACGGTGGGCATCTTCTTGCTCATTTGTGCGTGCATGGGCGGATGGATGCCTCGCCCACGTTGAGGGATATAGACTTTAATTTTGTTTGAAAGGATTGACTCAGCATGTCTGACAGCAATAATCAAAAAGGGCGTAGCCTTTATTACCATCGTTACACCCCGCAGACAATGGGAAGTGGCGGTAGCGCATATGGCGTTCCGGCTTACGGTGGTAGCGCATACGGTGGCGGCGCTTATGGTGGCGCTTATGGCAATGCGTATGCTGCGCCTAACACCAATGATGAAGGCGCTGGTGCATTTAGTATCGGCCGTATCTTGCGCGTGTGTGCAAGCCACTGGATGACGATTTTCGTCTTCTTGATCTTGGGTCTTTTGGCTGCATTCGTTATTTTCCAGTTGCTCCCTACGAAGTGGGAAGCCACGGCTTATTACGAAATGAGTGTCCGCGGGCCCTCTTTGATCCAGGGTCAGGTTTACGCAGATGAAGGTGGCGGTTATAGCTCTGCAGCACCGCTCAAGGAAGTCTTCAATACTCGTCGCCAGCAGTTCAACACCCCTGCTGTGCACAAGGCCATTATTGACCTCTATCGCACCGAACATAGTGGATCTGCTGTTTCAACCGAAGAATTGCTTGAAATCCTTCGCGATGACATGACAATGGAACTCGTCCCAATGTCGCGTTTGGTTGAAGTGACCGTCACGGCAAAGGATGCAGCATTAGCAACCGACTTGACTAATGCGATTATTAGCACTTGCATCACCTTTATGGGTGAACAAAACAAGGCCACTTCCGAAACGGCCGTGGCGTGGTTGACCGCAATGTTGGACAACGAAGAGCACATCCTCGCACAGATGGATGCTCAACTCTTGGACTTGCGTAAGAGCCGTCAGATTGAATCGCTCAATCGCGAACGTCAAAGCACTCAGACCCGCCTCGCCGCGTTGGACGCTCGCGCCAATGCATTGGAAGGCGAAATCTCCCAAGCTTCTGAATTGCTCACTGCTCTCGCAGTGATTAAGGAAGACCCCACAAAGTTCGGCACCTTGCCTGAAGCGATTCCGCGCTCTGCGGAAATCGCCACAACCTTCCAGCGTTGGCAAGAATCTGCGGTCACCAAGAAGACCCTTCTTACGCGTTTGACTGAAAATCACCCCGACGTGAAGCTCAAAGCTCGCGAAGAAGAAGTCTATCGCGACCAATTCGTTGAAGCAGCTCAGCGCGCCTATGACACGGGCAAAGCTCAGCTCGCCTTCTTGGAACGTCAGCGTCAACCTGTTGTGGAAGAAGCCTCTGGCCTTCGTGCACGCCTCGTCTCATTGGATACCGACATTATTTCCGCAGAAATGGCGATTCAACAGCTTGAACGCGCTCGTGAAATTGAAGTGCAGAAGGCAACCGACCTTCAGGCACGCGTCCGCGTAGCAGAATTGAAGGCTGACGAAAACGCAGCCACCATTAAGCTCGTGCGTGAAGCAATCCTTCCGGAAAAGCCTGTCAGCCCCAATCCTTATATCGTCTTCACCGCAGGTATTCTTATCGGTGTCATCTTCGGCACACTCTTCGTGCTCTTGCTTGACAAGATGGAAGATAAGCTCGTCGGCGTGACTGACATTGAACAGCGTTTGCGCTTGAAGGCACTCGGCGTCTTCCCGCACTTGCGTCGTAAGCAGCGCGCACAAGTGGCACTCACGATGCATGACGACCCCTTCTCTCAGTATGCTGAATCGATGGCAGGTTTACGTAACTTGCTTGACTCGCCTCGCTACCATGACGTGACCAAGGCAATCCTTGTGATGTCTACACAGCCCGGTGAAGGTAAAACCTGCTCGTCTACCAACCTCGCCATCGCCTACGCACAGTCTGGCCAGAAGACCCTCTTGGTTGACTTCGATATGCGCCGTCCGCGTCTCGCAGGCGTATTCGGGCGCGAAGCAGATTCCTTCCCATCGTTGCCCCACATCTTGGCTCGTAACGACACCTCGCTCTTTGAAACACTCCCGCAGAAGACGCAGGTACCTAGCTTGGACGTGGTTTACTCGCGCGCCTCGCGCTCTATTTCTCCGTCCGTCTTGATGGGTACCAACATCATCACCGACTTCTTCGCATGGGCCCGCGCCAACTACGATCACATCATCATCGACTCGCCGCCTTTCGGCCTTGTGGGTGACGTGATTGTGCTCGCTAACCTCGTGGACTCCGTGCTCCTCGTCGCAACGCCAGATAAGACGCGCTTTGGGCCAATCCAGTTCGCTTCTCGCCGCCTTACCGAAGTGGGCGCTCGCCTCTTAGGCGTGGTTGTGAACAACGTGGACTTCGGCCGTTGGGGCGGTTTTGGCAAATACGAAACCCGTTATGGTTACTCTGCAGCCACCTACATTCCGCGCGCCACCAAGACCGCCGACTCCAAGGATGAGCTCAAGCAGGCCGTCTTTACGGTGGATCCTACGGCTGTTGCGCAGGCTCCTGAGTTGTCTCCCGATGACCGTCCAATTGACGATGCCCTCGCATCTGACGATGATTAATCCAGTTGTCTTTCAAAACAAACAGCGACACCCTCAAGCGGTGTCGCTTTTGTTTTACCCTTTCATAGCATCTTTTCCACAGTTCAAACTCAGGGACCTCACACAAGGCGTTCCCAACTATGTAATGATGCGCAGACTCATTCACCCAATCATTCTCGCAAAACGTTTCTCTCTACTTGAATAGTCATCCAATTCCAAAATCTCAACCTTACACGTTTCCCTTTCTAAAAATGCTTACCTTTGTTTAATACGCTCCTCTATTCGCATTCAGCCTATCAAATCCATTAAACAAATCTCGCTTTCCCACTTACTCGAATTGTTTGTTATAACTACATAATAGGTTCTCTTCTGTTAGACACACTCCCCTGCCCTTTCAAAGGTTTTCTACACTTGAACAGCATCCTCTTGACCATTACACCTCTTTTGATTCAAACACGCAAATAACGCGTCTTATCAACTTCTTGGCAAGGTCTTTGCATTTGAGACGCGCTTTAGTAAATACACCCCTAAAACAAAGCGAACCGATGCAGTATCGGTTCGCTTCATAATCATCCACTGGTTATTTCGCAGTCAAATCAACGAAACAACGCCATCGAATTAGTACAGCTTCGTACCGTGGACGGTAAATTTGCGGAAGTGAAGGAAGGTCTTACCATTACCCGTCCATGTGACGCGTACAAAGCGGCCTTTTACAGGGGCAAAGTTAAACTTCCACTCTTGTTGACTCTTATCGGCCGAAGCTACTTGTTTCCAAGCCTTTCCGTCTTCAGAAATTTCAACCTTAAAGGGCACCGCACGCGGATTATTCTGCGTATGGATGTTTTCAAGGAAAACTGCGCTAATTTCTGCCATTCCTGGCAATTCAACTTCTGCCCAAGGTGCAGATTCCGAAGCTGTGTGGAACGCACCAGCAGATTGTGAGCCATCAATCACAGCACGATAATCGCCGGGACGATCCCACTGGGATGTGGTAGAAATGCGCAACAAGCCCTTATCAGAGAGTAATGGCATCTTAGCAAAGGCAAGGTCAAGCGCCTTACGCGGTTGCGCCTTCGTCAATGCATCACGCAAGTCACTTAAACCGTGGAAGGCTGTAAGATTGCCTGCGGCAGAGGCTTCGCGAATCGCACCATCAAGGTATTTACCCATGTCAACCGCGTTACCTTGTTGAGCAAGAACATCACCCACCATTTCCACATAACGTTTGGCAAGTTTCGTATCCTTTAAGAAGCGATTCCCACCCCAACGCATCACAATGCCAAAGGCATCCTTTGTACCAACCTGACCTGTTAACGCGCCATTGAAGAGCGTAAAGCTCTGATCATCAGTCGTGAGCCACTTTGCTTGTTCGTCGAGAATCGCGGAGAAATTGCAGAACTCATCCACAGGACGATTGTCTTGACGAATGATACCATGCAATTTTGCCAACGTCTTTGCCAACGCATCCTTACCCTGAACCTTATCAATCGTAGGAAGCGCATTACGCGACAAAAGGTCCCATGCTGGACGCGGATGTGCAGAAAGACCTTCTGCAGCCTTTTCTGCGAAGGCTTCCCATGCCGTAATCGGCGTATCCTTTGCTTGTGCGAGCCACTGTTCCCATGCCGCCCACAAATCATAGCTTGCTGGCGACTTCTGCAATGCCTTTGCATAAGCATCATTACGCGCAGCAGAATACGGATAACGCGCCTGAACATTGAAATCCAAGCCACGACCACCATTGAAGTTGAAGTAACGCAAAGTAAAGGGATGCGCGCCCGCCTTTACGTCAATTTCAGCTTCCTTCTTGTTCATGCCATGAAGGCCATCATTATCAATCAGTTCCTTACCATTAAGGATGAAGCGTGCACCATCATCGCTGGCCAAAGAGAAGCTCAAGGTGCTGTCGCGCACGACCTTGAAGGTGCCGTCCCACTCAAGCACGACGTAGTCTGTGTGCTCCTTGCCAGCTTGATTCAAATCAAAGCTCGTCACGCCTTCATCTGCACGGAACAAGGGCGGCATCTTCTCTGCAGAAGGCAAAGCACGACCCTTCCAGTTCACATAGCTACGGCAGGTCATCGCAGAACGCGTGGGCTGCGGCTCGGCCTTAAGACGAGCCACTTCAGCCTTCCAGAACGCGCGCAAAGCCGCAGTACGGCCCTCTGCGTAGAAGGCATCTGCACCCAACGGCAAGTAGTCAAAGGAGTAATGCCACATCTGGAAGTGCGCACCCGTGTACGGATTCACATTGTAGCAAAGCCACCAACGCATCTCCGTGGGGATGAAAAGCGCGTAAGCACAGTGAGCAGGCTGACCGCCAGGAGTGGAGGGCAAACCATGCGCCTTCGCACCGCAACTACCATAGTAAGAAAGCGAACCGCACACGCCACCGACTTTACGTGCGGCTTCACGACGATTGTAGGCGTGATCCCAGGGCTTGTAATAGTCTGGACCATGAATACTATCGCCAAAGAAGTTGAAGGTGCGATACGGAGCGTACCAACAAACTCCCGAATACGAGCGCGGTGGCACATTGTGTTCTGCCGCAATCCAAAGCATATCCTCTGCAGAGAGCTGAGCCGGCGTCAACACATAACGCATCATTCCCACGGGGAAGTCATCTGCGCCACGCACGAGCAGCTTACGTTCGCGAATATCCATCAAAGCCAAGAAGAGGCGCACGCAAGCATCACGATCAGCTTCGCCAGCATTTAATGCGGCTGCAGTCGCCCACTTCTTCAACGCACGCGTCTTGAGCGGCATCTGCCATGCAATCTCTTCCAACAACAGGAATGCCACATCCCACGAAGGCTTCGCAGGGCCGCTTCCGAAGAAGTCTTCTGCCCATTCACGGTCGGCGAAAAAGTCATTTAAGAATTCCTTACCGCCTTCAAATGCGCAGATCTGCTTAAAGGTATCAGCCGAAATCACTTTGGTCGCATACATAAACACCGCAGCATTCGACGTTGGCTTTCGCCACTGCGGACGCGGATTCAATTCCACGCGCGGCTTCAAGGCGATTGGTTCCGGACGGCAATTTTCGATATCCTTCTCTGCGCCCAACATCTTGAGCATGCCGCGTGCGCCTTGACCAAAGTGCGTTGTCCCATCCAATGCCACCACTTCACGCAACAACTGAATGTTCTGCTCCTTACGCGTTTCATCGTGACGATACAACACAAAGGTGTGCAGCATCAACCCTTGGCGTTGATTGACCGTCAAGCGAGCCTGCGCTTCAGGTGTGAGTAATCCCTTAATGTACGCTTCACCGCCAGCATAATCCTTGTTCTTAGCAAAATCATGAATGCGATAAATCGTTTCAAGCGGTTCAAACTTCAAGGCTGCGCGAATCCCTGTGGCGTCCTTAGGGTCACGCTGTTCAAGTAATTGCCATGCAGCCTTGAGGCCCTTTGCTTCCTGCGTACGCTTTAAGCCAAGTTCAGGCAAAAGTAAGCGAATCGCCTCTTCTGCGCCTGCAGTGCCCTCTTGCGCGAGCAACTTCTCAACGATTGCTGCACGCTGAAGGCCTTCATCTACAATCGCCTTCAAAGCTTCTGCCGTTGTATTCCATGCCAATCCTTCGCGCAAAAGCACACAACGTCCCTTCGCATCAAAGACCGCCAAACCTGGGTAGGCTTCCAATTCCCAACGCAACGCGTCCATCACCTTCCATTCGGCGCGCACCGCCTCTGTCACTTCCGAAGGCTCATCTACAATCGCTGCAGAAATGCCCAACGTCTTACGGAAGTCTTCTTGTTCCCAAATCTTCTGCAATGGCTCACTCGCATCGCACCAATCGCGACCCGTGTAAAGCACCGCCGTTTGAGCTAAGAGCGACGAACTCATCGCGCTAAAAAGCGCCCCCACAAAAAACATTGATTTACGAATCATCGTACTCACCTTTCTAATGTGAAAATCATACCAAACCTAGCCTTTGGATTCAAGCGAACACTCTTTCCTTAATAAAGAAAACCGCCTCTTTTACTCATCAGAAACGGTCTTCTTTAAACTTGTAATTGCGCGCAACTGTTTTTAACGCAGACGAATCGAATATCCCGACCCCGTGAACTGCACTGCTTGGCGAATTCGGAAGCTCACCCCATCACTACGGTCGCGATATTCCACCATCGCGGTCTTACTCTTACGATCAGGCTCGTTAATGGTGAAATCCATCACGCGGCTTGCATAACTCAAACTATACGCTTCTACACCTGTCTCCACAAGTGCCCAGTTATTCAACACGCCTGCCATCTGAGTCCCCCAGATATTACCAGGCGTAACGATTCCCACGCGTTCTGTAGCGCTCAACTCGGCCCCCTTGTAGATGACCACACTATTATCTTCTACACATTCACGCGCGGTATTGCCATTTCCGAAAAGACCGCCCACACCGCAGTGAGTCGTGCCCGCAGGTGCAATCAATTTTGCCGTGGCATAGAGTTCTGAACGGCACCCCTGAATACGCACAGGCTCCGTTTCACCTTCTTCAAGCGTGTAATCTCCGAGATTCATATTCCCCATGATGCCACCCACGCGACCATGACCGCTCGCGGTAATCGTGCCATGGATTTCTGCTGTGCAATTTCTTACACAAGCCGTATTTCCCTTGGCGGCAGACCAAATATCACCGATAATTGCGCCCGCGGAGTTGCTTCCCGAAATGGTGATGCCGTCCTTCACAAGCACGGTCACATTCTCTACAAGGCCATTACCCTGAAGCGTATTTACCACAGCACCATTGGCATTAAGGTCGCCCTCCACCACGATGGTCGCATTCTTAAACGTGCCTTCAAATGTACTTCCCAAAAGTGCCGCACCGCTCTTCAGCGTAATCGTATGATCCTGACAATCCACCGTGCCCGAAAAGCCCATTGGGCGATAATCATTCGAGGTAATCGTCAAATCTGCGGTAAGCCGATATTCCGCATTACCAGTCATCATTCCCCAATCATCTGCAGTGGCAATCTCAGGATTGCTGATAAAGTCATCCGTTGGGCGAATCACAGAAGCGAGTGCACGCGCCAAAGATTTAGGATTATCATACGAAATATCGCACTCATAACCCCAAATCATCACGCCATAGCCGCCTCTACGCAGGTCTGCTCCCTTCGTGCGAATCGTATTAATAGAGTTGTAAGAGTACATGTAATCACCATGCCAGAAGGTATCCACCGAATCCATGTACTGCGGAAAGTTGTAATAAATCCAATCATACCCCATCTGCAACCATGTCAAATTATTCCATTGACTCTTATTCGGGTCATGTTCATTCACATAGAACGGCACACCAATGCACGACTTAATCGGCGGCAAACCTGCCCACTCCGCACAAATATTTTTACTATTTTCATGCATCCACATCGGCGAGTGACCATCCATCGTGCCATTATCGTAGGTCATCGTGTTAAAGAAGTCAAACTGCTGATGCAAGCCTGCCAATTCCACTCTGCTCAAACCATACGTATTCACCGCTTCTGGCAGCTTATAGTTCGACATCGCAGACGAAACCATCTGACCATTATTCAAAGCAAATAAACGCGGCCTCAAATCTGCGAGCAATTTCTCAAAGCCGCGCCAATCATTTGCCGACCACGGATATTCCCAGTCAATGTCCACGCCATCAAAGCCAAACTTCGTCACATAATGGACAATCTGATCCACCAATTTCGCACGGGCTTCATCATTCTGCGTTGCAGCCGAAAGGCCATCTGCGCAGTGCGCAATACCAAGCATAATACGTACAGGGCGATCCCCTCGACCATCGCGCAATCTTTCTAACGACGCTCCATAGGTGTCCTCATAATACTGACCACCTTCCCACCCATAATACATGGAGCCATCGCCATTCACACCCATGTAGAAGAAAATCACCTCCGAAACGACGTCATAGTAATCGTCATTCCACTGACCTGTGCGTGCCATACGATAATACGGCACCACGTGACGACGGAATTCATACGTCCGTCCCGCACCAACGGGGTCTTCATTCTCTACGATGCTCACAATACCATTGATGTGAATTGCCGTAATCTTCGCATCAATTTCTGCTGCGGCTGGCGCATCATATGCCACACGCGCCGTTACCCAGAGATAGTCACCCTTTGAGACATTCGGCTTCGTGGCCGTTAAATCAAACCCGATAATTGTACGACCTGCTTCATTTACAGAAGTCGTGTAATTCGTGCTCAACTCCGTTGCACGCACTGGTGCAAAATAATTCACCGAAGTTTTGTAGAGCTTAAAATCGCTCAAAATCGCAGGGTCCGTCCCCGCCGACAACTCAATGTAAATACGCCAAAACGGCATGGCACTATTAAAATTAAGTTCCATCTTCGCGCCGATGATTGGCTGATCAAATGAAGCATCGCGATAATACACAGCCTGCGTCTGAATGCCACGCGCAGCGTAGCTTGCATTACCATCGCCATTAATGCGTGCCATTGCGCAGGCTGAGACAATCGCGCCCAATAAAACGGAGCAAAAAGTCTTTAACGTATTCATAGTGAAGTATATGTTATCACAAAAGGGCCTTGTTGTAAAACTTGAGAAAGGCAGCAACGTTCCTCAAAAGCGTCCGCAAAGCGTGCGTTATTCATTTCGTTGGAATGAGGGTTAAAAAGGCTGAAATTTCGGCAAAAAATCAAAAGAGGTTGTTTTCAACATCAAAAAAGGTTGTTTTGAATTTCAAAAGAGGTTGTTTTGCGCTTCAATTCAACCTCTTTTCAAAACCCTCGCATTTAACCATGTTCGCAACTTGATTCCTGGCTAATCCTATGGTAAGATACAAGAAAGTTTTGACAATAGGCGAGGTAATTATGACTCAGAAACAAACAGGAAACGTTTTTTTTAAACAGTTGCGCGAAAAACTGCGCGAATTTGAACATCGGATGCGTTATATCATCCGCTCGCCACGTAAACGCGCAGCTCCGTTTTTCAAATATTCTTTAGAACGTTTTGCAAAATACTCCGCCTCCCACATTCGCGACACACGTGAAAAAGCATTGACACGCTTAATCATGACTTATCACATTGTTGAAAAAGGCCTCACAATGCCCAACCGTCGCCTTTATTTTGGTCAAGCCAACATTTTAGAACTCATCAATCAAATTCAACGTTTCAAGACTTCTTATGGCGAAGGAGACTCGCAAGTCAATCATGCTATCGGCGTTATCAAGGCCTATTGGGAACTTCATAAAAATGTCATAGACCTTAAAAGTGAAGAACATGGGCACTTTTGGAACACACTTAAGACATTTATTGCAAAACATCCAGACGTTCCGGTTTCGGAGCAGCCGCATGTAACACGTGAAGCGTTCTATGCCAACAAGAATGCATCCTTCCCACAATTCGCCTCCTCTCGCCACACCCTTCGCCATTATTCCACCAAACCGCTTGCAATTGAACGAATCGCAGAAGCAGTTCAATTAGCACGCACAACACCCTCTGCATGTAATCGTCAATTCTGTCATGTGCATTGTGTTTCAGATAGAACACTTATGCAACAAATTCTTGACATTCAAGGGGGGAATCGAGGTTTTGGACATCTTGCAGATAAAGTTCTAATCGTTACCGCTGACATCCAAGGACTTCAAAATACTGCCGAACGAGATGACTTATTTACGAATGGCGGGATGTTTCTTATGAACCTCTGCTACTCGCTCTACTATCATGAGATAGCCCACTGTATTCTAAATTGGTCACGTAAACCCGAAGAAGATATGGCTATGCGCAAGTTACTCCCAATTCCACCCTCGGAAAGCGTAATTGCAATCTTAACTTGCGGTGAGACTCCTAAAGAATTTGATGTTGCCGCCTCGCCTCGCCGCCCTCTTAACGACATCTTCCATCTTGTCTAAAACACGCCTATTGTAACGTTTAAACCCAACAAACAATTGAGGCAAGGCTTCCGCTTTGCCAGAATTGTTCCTATATGCCTTTGATGACGAGTAACCTTGAAAAGTCAGATCAATTGTCCAAGCATAATTTTTTGTGCAACTCAGTTACACTCCCCAGTTTATCACATCGTATTTTTCTTAAATGACAACAATAGTAACATAAAATAGTCATAACACCCAAAATCACACCGCTCAATTACTGTTGTACGTAGAGCCGTGTAAAACACGAATATAGCATGCAGCCACTACACATTTAGCAACATTTGTTCTAAATGCATCAAGGAACGAGTACGGTCCGCTTGGAAGATTTCTTGATTAACTTTTAACGGGGCAAGTTTCAATGACTCTACTGGAATTTCGCCTGCAATAAATTTCTCCGCGTCATACGTTGCGCCATGAATTTCATACCGATTTAAGAAGTCTGTAAAACGGCTGGGCCCCGAAGTATTTGCAGGATCACTCGGTAGGATAAAAGCCCCTTTTTTCTCGAATAATGTCGCAAAAATCATTCCATGAAAAGAATCCGTCACAATGCCTTCACATCCCTCAATTAACGCAACAAAATCAAATGGGTCTGCATCATAACATGGCATAATTTTACCAGGAATCGCAAGGTCGATCTTTTGCGGACGCGCAACCAAAAGTACAATCGGCATGCCTATATGGTCACTCAATGCTTCCAACCAATCCCGACGCTCCTTTGACGAAGACCCCAACCAGTAACTTAATAAGTACGGCTTTTGTGGACGTGGGCGCGAGGCAACGATTGTACGCCATTGTTCAGGTGACAAAAGTAGCGTTGGATCAAGCACCACTTCAGGCTTTTCTCCGCCCATAATCTTCTGATACAACGCGGCACCGCTCGCTTCACGAATCGTTACATAAGAGAACTTTTCAAGTTGTTCCTGATACGGTTCATACATCTCAGCAGGCAATTCCGAAACACCGAAACTTGCCGCATACGCGACACGCCTTTGCGTTTCAGGTAAAAACGTCCCCAGGTAGGCATTCTTTTCTGGTGCGCCTGTCGGTGGGTCAAAAAAGGGATTCCACACTTGGTCGCTACCGAAAATAACCGTATCGTAATGAGGGAGACACTTCAATGCCTGTGCAGTATGGTAAACCTCTTTGGAGAGATTCAACTTACTGTAGATTAACGCTTTCGTCTTTTCACGACGCTTTGCAAATTCGATGCGTCCATAAGGGCGTTTTTTTGCCTTTAACCGATTTCGCCACTGTGAAAAAAGCGGGATATTAGGGTTGTATTCCTTACCTAAAAGTGTTGCATCTCGCGGATCGTGCCACAAATGAATCATCTCAACCGAAGCCTTTGATATCTCTTCAGTTTTTTCACGCAAAGCAAAGGCTTGCAATACGCCGCCATAATTCAGTTGATCATGAAACGTTAAAATCCCAACTCGCATAGCGTTGTCCCGTATGTTTCGAATCCTTTATCCAACTTCTTTAAGTATAACATATCTTTTCAAATGTTATCTCGTTCTTCAATGAAATAAAATCAAGAATATTTCAAAATTGAATTATGAAAGATGTGAAAAATCTGCACAATGACAATGAGTGATTTGGCGCTTGAAAAGGGTTATTTAAAATCTCAACTCAAGTTTTTTAATCACCAATTTAAGCCTTTAAATACGAAGGTTTATGAGATGAATCACATAAAGCGGAGAAAACGTGAATTTTAAATAGCTTGAACGTGTAAATAATCTTTTATGGGAATACGTAGTTTTTGTGGTGGTTTTGTGAAATGGGCAATGACAAGGAGGGGATTTTGCGCTATACTATTAGTAGTAAGGAGTGCACATCGTGGTTAAGGTAACAATTTGCATGGGTAGCTCGTGTTTTTCACGCGGGAATAATCAGAATTTGGAAGCAGTCCGTGAGTGGTTGACTGCGAATGGCAAGACGGCCGAGGTGGAACTCAAGGGGTGCCGTTGTGGGGGGCTTTGTGGAGATGGTCCCAATGTTTGGATTAACGATGTGTGCCATCGTGATGTGACGCCGGCTTCGGTGCCTGGTTTGCTTGCAGCTGCTTTTTCGGAGGAATAAGTCCATGGACGCGTTAGCCCCTGTTTATTCTGTTAATGCGCAGTGTCGCGACTGTTATAAGTGCGTACGTAGATGTCCTGTGAAGGCAATCCGCGTGGAAAACGATCACGCGGTGGTTTCAAAAGAGGACTGCATCTATTGCGGCACGTGTGTGGCAACGTGCCCCAATCACGCCAAAATGGTGCGTGATGATTTGAAGACTGTGCGTAATTTGGTGGCAGCGCGCAAGGATGTGGTGTTGTCTTTGGCGCCAAGTTTTGCGTCGGAATTTCCTGGGGTGGATCCTGCGCGCTTTGTTTCAGCAATGCGTAAACTTGGATTTGCACATGTGCGTGAAACGGCGGTGGGCGCGAATATTGTCTCGCGCCGTGTGGCAGAATTGATGGCGCAGAGCCGTGTGCATCGTTTGCAGATTTCTTCTGCGTGCCCAGTGGTAGTGGAGTTAATCCAACGCTATTATCCACGCTTTGCCGCATATTTAACGCCTGTTGATTCGCCTGTAATTGCACATTGTAAGGCGCTTCGCGAAGAATTCCCCTCGGCTCCAATTGTCTTTGTGGGGCCGTGCGTCGGTAAGAAGTATGAACGAGATTTACAGCCCGAATTACTGCACACGGCTTTAACCTTCGAAGAATTGCGCCGCTGGATGATGTTGGCAAGGGTTGAAGACCCGAATAAGTTGCCGCCGGCAGAAGATTACAAACTGCCAGGTGATGGGGCATATTATCCAATTGAAGGCGGGATGTTGCGTAGTGTTGAGCGTAATTTCCGCGCGCTTGCACCTGAGGGCGAAATGCAGCCGATGGTGATTACGAGCGTGCAGGCGATTAAGTCAATGCTTGAAACGTTGGATCCTAAGACGTTGGAGCAACCTGTCTTTGTGGAAGCATTGGCGTGTCCTGGTGGCTGCGTGTGTGGACCGAAGACGCGAGTGCGCTGCGCAGCGGGTGGGATGTTGGACGTTTTGCGTCACGCACGTCAAACGCAACCTGATGACCCTGAGCAATTCCCCGACATTAGCCGTCATTATCGCGCACCAGAAACGAAGCGAAAGAGCTTTACAGAAGAAGAGATTCGCGCCACGTTGGTGGCATTGGGCAAGTCTAAGCCTGAGGACGAATTGAACTGCGCTGGCTGCGGTTATGATAGCTGCCGTGATTTAGCGTGTGCGATTTTGGCAAAGAATGCAGAACCGCAGATGTGCGTTAGCCGGATGCGTCAATTGGCGTTGAAGCAGAGCTTGGCGATTGACCGCGCATTGCCATATGGTCTTGTGGTGGCAGATCGTAACCTGCGCATTATTGAATGTAATGAACGTTTTGCAACGCTTTTGGGCGATGTCGCCAAGATGGCATATGAGGCGCATCCTGGTTTACGTGACGCAGATTTGAGCCGTTTGATTCCACATCCGCAGTTGTTTACCAAGGTTTTAGAGACAGGCGAAGAGATTATCCGTCAGACCGTCGAGGTGGAAGGTCGCCTCTTCTCGCTCACTATCTTCAATGTGGATGAACACGAAGTGGTGGGGGCTCTGATTTTGGATATCACAGATACCGAACAAAAGCGCTTGGCTTTGATTGAAAAAGCCCGCACGGTGGTGACAAATACGGCAAAAACCGTGCAAGAAATTGCATTTATGTTGGGCAGAAATGCCGCAGAGAGTGAATTGATTCTCGACTCTGCAGTGGAAATGTTTGCGCCATTGGACCAAGAGGAGCGTCAATAATGACAGCCGAAACGCTGACAGAAAGCATCGCGCCGCCACCTTTTATCGAGGTGGATTGGTTCAATCGTCACAAATTCCGTAAAGTCTGCAGTGGCGACATCTTCTTGAGCGAACGCCAAAAGGATGGTTCGGTGGTGGCGGTTTTGACCGATGGCTTGGGCAGTGGTCAGCAGGCCAATGTCTGCGCATCGCTTACCGCGACAATGGCGATGGAATACATGCGTGCGCAGATTGGGTTGCGTCGTGCAGCGACCTTGATTATGGACGCACTTCCCATTTGCCCTGATCGCCATATCACCTACTCTACCTTTACGATGATTCATGCCTTCCCTGAAGGTGAAGTGCGCATGATTGAGTACGAAAATCCGCCAGCAGTCCTTTTGCGCGGAACCGTACCTCTTGAAATCCCGCGCACGGTTTACGCCCTACCACGTTGGTCAGGTCGTAAGCTTTCGTATTCAACGTTTCAGATGCAGCACGGCGACCGCCTTTTCTTCTGTTCAGACGGGATTACGCAAGCAGGCCTTGGGACAGATGGCTATCCCTTCGGACAAGGGTTAGAATCGGTTATCGCATGGATGCAAGAGGCCATCAATATCGCGCCAGATGTAGATGCGCAGGTGCTTTGTAAGGGCGCGGCTGATCGCGCGACTCGTCTTGATGGCGGACGCGCAGGGGATGATACCACCGCCGCAATGCTCTATTATCGCGATCCGCGCTTGACACAAATGTTGACAGGATGCCCCTTTGATCGCACGCAAGACGCAGCATTCGCGGCCTTAGCGACGCAGCCTGGCGTGCAGACAATCATTTCAGGCGGCTCCACTTCAGACCTTGTTGCGCGCGAACTGGATCGTCCAATTGATACGCCACTTGTAGCGTTGGACCCCGAAGTGCCGGCAGGCTCGGAGATTCCAGGGATTGAACTCGTCACCGAAGGATGCGTTACGCTCTCGAAGGTGATTGAACTCTTACGAAATCCTGGACCAGATATTCGCGTTAATCCCGCGACAAAGATGCGAGATTTGCTTTTGAAATCGGACCGTATCTTCATTGATGTCGGTACAGCAATCAATCCTGCGCACCAGGATCCGAATCTACCCGTGGCATTGGATATTCGCCGAAATATCGTTAAAGACCTCGCCAATGTCTTGCAGACGCGCTACTTCAAAGAAGTGGAAATTAAGTTCCATTAAACGTGTTTTAGGAGGTGTCGCGTATGTTTAGCCGTTGTTTGAAAAGACTCACACTCTTCGGGATGGTCCTGTCATCTGGGTTCGTGATGGCCGCAGCGCCGATGTTGACGCAACGCGTTGTCTGCGAAAATGTACAGATTCCATTGCCAAAGCAGATAACAAAAGAAGCGCCACCCGCTGTAGAAACCTTTACCTACACGTGGACGCGTGGCAATAAAAGCGGCACAGAAGAACGTTATGACCCGCGTCAATTATGGGAAGCAGACCAACGCCTCGGGATGTGGTCAGACGAAGATGGCAATACCTACGAATTGGTGCAACCTAAAAGCGTGATTGACTCGTTTGACCGCGGTGTAGATTCAAACTACGCGCAACCTATGAAGCACGTCCTCAAAGACGACTACAAGCAAAATCGCCAAAAAGTGGGGAAGCTCGCGCGAAAGCGTCTACCCGAGTGGTTGGAAGATTGGACAGGAAAATCTTTTGAAGCGCCGCAGAAACTACGCGCTGTAGGAAATGTTAGTCAAGCCTTGTTTGCACAGACCTCAGACACGGTAGCATTGGTCTTCTTCTTTAAAAAGGCGCCTAATCAACCCTATGCCTTGATTATTCGTTCTACGAATGGGCGTCCTGAAGAGTGGAAAGCCGTGCTCACACGCGCGATGGGCGGGCTCGCTTTGGGATCTAAATTCAAGCCCGCAGCAGACACCCCGCAAGAGGGTTGGAATACTATTGACGGCAAACATTATCGAGTCTTGTCAAACTTGCCAAAGTCTTACGAAAAGTTTCAGCGTGATTTGTTGAATGAGATGGAGGCCATGCGCACCGTCTACACGAAGTACATCCCTGAACCCAAACGGATGAAAATCCCCACAAGCGTGATTCGCGTCTTTGCAACACCGGAAGAATACCACGCCTATGCTGGCGCCGGCGAGGGATGGAGTTCGGGCGTCTTTTCCACAACGCATCGCGAACTCGTTGTTATGGGAAATGTAGACGAAGGCTCTAAGAAGGAACAAAAAGAGAATATCCAACAGATTACCTTCCACGAAGGTACGCACCAATACCTCTTCTCCATCTCACCACCTGCGACCCATATCCCAATTTGGTTCAACGAAGGGCACGCCACCTTCTTTGAAACCTTTACTGTAAAGTCTACACCTAGCGTCGGCCGCAAGGGCCCTACCGTCGTAGGAACGCCGAACCTTTCCTATCGCTTAGAAACGGTGCAGCGCGATTCGCGTTTTTGTACCCCAAGCGGACTTGCGCAGTTGATGGCATTCACACCTGAAGCGTTTTATCAGGGAAATCATCGTGATGTGGCCTATGCCTCTGCATGGGTATTGGTGCATTGGTTACGCACGGAAGCTCCTCCCGAACTTGCCGCAACGTTAAACCAGTATTATCAGTTGATTTGCAAGGGGAAAACGCAAGAAGAAGCAGGTGAAAAGATTTATCCGCCAGCAGTTTTGGAGAAAATTTCACAAGGCTTAATGGAGTTTTTGAACAAACAAGAGTATCGGCGGTAAGCCTTACTTAGATTTTACACGCTTCACTTGAATCGCATACTTTAGGAATTTAGTCAAATGTCATTTACTTCTCGTCGTGCATTTTTGAAGTCGATTGGATTGGGTTGTGCCGCACTCGCGGTAACTGGAAGCGTACCTTTGCCAAAAGTGCCTCGTAAACCGCGTAACATTCTCTTTATTTTGGCAGACGATTTGGGTTGGGGTGATGTAAGTTGTTATGGCACCACGCCAAACCTTACCCCCTTCTTAGATGAATACGCACGCCGAGGTGTAATCTTTACCGACGCCCATTCGCCCGCATCAACGTGTACACCTACGCGTTACGCCATCTTTACCGGTGGTTATGCATGGCGCAAACCTGGAACTGGCATTGCACAGGGCGACGCGGCGCTCTTGATTGATCCAAAATCTGAAACATTGCCAAAGCTAATGCAACGTTCTGGCATGGTCACAGGCGCCGTGGGTAAGTGGCATCTTGGGATGGGATTAGGCCCAGGAAAGACCGATTGGAATCAGCCGATTTCACCATCGGCAAACGACATTGGATTTGACTACACCTTCCTTATGGCGGCCACGGCAGACCGCACACCCTGCGTGTATGTGGAAGATGGTCGTGTTGTCAATCACGATCCTAACGACCCTATTGAGGTCAATTATCAGAAGAACTACCCTGGTGAACCCGATGGTGTGCGCGATCGTACGACATTGAAGATGGATTGGCATCATGGGCACAATCAGGCGGTCGTGAATGGTATCGGACGCATTGGCTACATGAAGGGCGGCAAAAAGGCGCGTTGGGTTGACGAAGATATGGCAGATATCTTCGTTGAAAAAGCGTGCGACTTCATAGAAAAGAATCGCGAAAAGCCCTTCTTCCTTTATTTAGGTACCAATGATATCCACGTGCCACGCGTGCCACACCCGCGTTTTGTGGGCTCGACGCCTTTTGGCCCGCGTGGCGATGCAACCCGTCAATTCGATGATAGCGTCCGTCGCGTAATCGAGAAATTACGCGTATTAGGACTCGAAAAAGACACTTTAGTGGTGATTTCTTCGGACAATGGCCCAATGGTAAATGACGGCTACATGGATCAAGCCGTTGAAAAACTGGGCAACCATCGCCCAGCCGCACATTGGAGAGGCACGAAATACACACCATTTGAAGGCGGCCATCGCGTGCCCTTTATCGTCGTTTGGGAAGGAAATATCGTTGCAGACCAACGAAGCAACGCCTTAATTTCATTGGTTGATTTGGGACACACATTTGCGACATTACGTGGTGTGCCACTTGCAGACGATGCAATGCCAGACTCTTTTGACGTGCATGCCGCGCTTTTAGACCCCACAGCGCCCTCTACACGTCACGCAATCATTAGTCAAGATTGGTACATGAGTTATCGCGAAGGAGAATGGAAGTACATCGTACCGCGTCGTGCAGGAAATTCTCCAGGCGCGCAAACCAATCCGTTAAATGGTGAACTCTACCATCTCACAGGTGACGAATCCGAACAACAGAATGTCATCGCTCAGCACCCTGAAAAGGCAAAGTCGCTCTTTTCTGCGCTTGTAAAGGCGATTCACAATGGTCGTACGCGCCCCTAATAGTCCCTCGCATACGCGTTGAGCACCCACACTAAAACCAATTTGAGCCGTCAATGTCCCCGTTGTTAGCGATTGCCATTTACTTAGCCTTTTTAAGTATGGGCTTACCAGACGGGATGATTGGCGCAGCGTGGCCTTCGATGTATCGCGCATTCGCGGTGCCCATCTCGTATGCTGGCGGCGTGACGATGCTCATCTCTGCAGGAACGGTCTTCTCAGCGCTTAGCACAAACGCCTTAATTGCACGTTTTGGTTCGTGGAGAATAACCGTAGGAAGCACGCTATTGACAGCTTTCGCGTTGGGAGGGTTTGCTCTCGCGCCATCTTATGTGTGGATTTGCGCATGCGCTTTGCCATTGGGTTTAGGTGCAGGGGCGATTGATGCAGTACTCAACAACTATGTGGCGCTTCACGGGACCTCACGACAGATGAGTTGGGTTCATGTTTCGTGGGGTATTGGCGCAACGGCTGGTCCGTGTCTATTAGCATGGCGATTGGCAGGGGGTGGCATTTGGCAAGAAGGCTACTGGTGCGTTGTTGCGCTTCAATGCTTTATGGCCATCCTTCTCTTTTCTTCACATTCCCTTTGGAAACAGGATGCCGTGCAGGAATCGTGTCAGGCTCCCGCTGTTACCACACGGGAGGCATTACGCCTAAAAGGAATTGCGTGGGCGCTCTTAGGCCTCTTCACTATGCAAGGTCTTGAGTTTTGCGCAGGAATTTGGGCTGGTAGTTATTTACACCTCGTTGGCGGGTGCTCTGCAAAGGTCGCAGCGAAATGGGCCGCATTATTCTACGGAGGTATGACTTGCGGACGCTTCTTCGCGGGGTTTATCGCAGATCGTTTAGGCGATCACAAAATGCTTCGTTTGGGCGCATGCTTGGTTGGGCTGGGCGTAATTCTTCTGCTAACAGCGTCCACGCTTCCCCAAATGCTCGTGGGGTTAGGTTGTTTAGGACTTGGCGTAGCGCCCCTTTTTCCATGCTTTTTACACGCGACACCTGCCAATTTTGGAGCGCAGAATACGCAAGCGGTTATGGGATTACAAATGGCCTGCGCTTATACAGGTGCGACATTCATGCCGCCAGTATTGGGGTGGATTGCGCAATACGCAGAAATGACCATCTACCCTTACTTTTTGGCAGGGTTCTTGGCGCTTATGTTCTATTCTCTTGAACAACTCAAACGCATGCGCGCTCAAGCATAAAAGGCGCGCACTTCTTCTGCATCTGAGAAGGGATAGCGGACGCCATTGATCTCTTGATAGGTTTCGTGGCCCTTCCCTGCGATAAGCACTACGTCATTTTCTTGCTTCATCTGAAGCGCAGCACGAATAGCCTTCCGGCGGTCAGGTTCTGTCAACGGCGTAGTTTCAGGCGAAAATCCCGTGAGGATATCTGCAATAATTGCCTCTGGGGCTTCTGTGCGCGGATTGTCAGATGTAACAATAATGCCATCTGCCAAACGTTCCACTGCGGCCGCCATTTTCGGTCTTTTTGTACGATCGCGATCGCCTCCACACCCAAAGACGCAAAGCAAACGTCCAGTTGTAATCTCGCGCAACGTCGAAAGCACATTTGTAAGCGCATCATCCGTATGTGCATAATCCACAAAGACGCCCGGCGCGGCCGCTTCTAAACGCCCCCACTGCGGCTTTGCATTCGTAATCGCACAAAGAATCGCATCTGTCGTTACACCAAGCGCATGCGCTGCGGTTGCGGCACACAGAAGATTTGCAAGGTTATAACGTCCACAAAGCGCTGTATGGAAATCAAGTGTACGGCTGCCAATCGTGAAGACCGCATCCGTGCCATTCGCAGAGAAAGTCGCAGCAATTGTGGTTGGAGAATACGCATGAAGGCGCGTATGACCCGCGGTTTGCAATTCATTAAAGAGCCGAGCGCCATACGCATCATCTACATTAATCACCGCAGGCGTGTTTGGATGATTACGGAAAACCTGCGCCTTTGATTGATAGTACGCCTCCATCGTGCCGTGGTAATCCAAGTGATCTTGCGTCAAATTCGTAAATGCTAATACCGCATAACGGCATGCCGCGATACGCTTTTGGTCAATCGCATGACTTGACACCTCCATGACTGCCGCACGCGCACCCGCATCAGCCATCTGTTTTAACGTGCTTTGAAGCACACGTGCGTCAGGCGTAGTGCAATCTGCCGGCGCGGAATGCCCAGGCCACTCAATTGCCACCGTTGAAATCAATCCCGGCTGAAGGCCGCCTTGCGCTAACATCTCGCGAAGCAATAACGTCGTTGTCGTCTTACCATTTGTGCCCGTCACGCCACAAAGCAAAAGCTTTTCTGATGGATTCCCAAAGTGCGCCGCACACGCATCTGCGTAAGACGCGCGCGCATCCGCTACACGAATATCACACAGTTCGCTCTCTCCCATAACCGCGGCAGCGCCCTTTTCACGCGCTTGAGCGATGAACTGCGCACCATCCACGCGCACACCAGGGATTGCTACAAAAAGTGCACCAGGGACAACTTTTCGCGAATCAGAAGTAACATCCGTATATTGCTGCATAACAACCTTTTTCAAAAACCAAATCAATCCCCACTATTTTAACGATTCTTCCATTATTTTGACAGTAGTAATCTCAAGTTTTTTGATAGTATATTTTTGAGAGGTAACTTTTTACGATTAGGATGCAAAAACAATGAAAAAAGGGTTGTTTTGGGCGATTGGAAGCGTAGCCGCAGTGGGAGGGCTTGCGCTATTAATCTTTAAACCCGTGTGGTTTGTGGTGTTAGTTGGGATTGGCGTGGTACTTTTTCTGGCATTCATCCTATTGGTTGATTACATCGGCGGTTTTATCTGCAAACGGCGTTAATCACTTATTCTCAATAACTTAAGTGGGAGTCATCCGATGAAGAAGTCAACGCTTCAATCCATTCGCGAAAAGATGGGCATTGCCTTTCGTACGGCTCTTTTGTGTCTATTTCTTACGATTTTATCAGTCGTCCCTGCATTTATTTTCACATTTCAATTGCTTGAAACGAAAGGGCAAACACCCATTACCTGCGAAGTTCAGGCCGTCACCTTTAAACAAGGAGAGGCCTTTGCGACTGTAATTACCCCTGCAGCCCCTCCACAAATGATTGATGTGACGGATTTACATTATTCCGAAATTATAGCATTGGCGAATGGTCAAAACACGCTCTCAATTATTCAGTCGGTTAGTGGCACGTGGCGACTCCATCACCCGCAATTGCCATATGCATTCCTTGTTATGGGAATAATCGTTCAGATTGTGGCCATTCTCTTTAGTTGCACCTCATTTCATTTGATTTCACGTCGCAGTTGGCGTCTGTGTTTCCCATTGGCACTTCTCATCCTCATGTGGGGAATCCCACTTTATTGGGACGTATTTCATTGGATATTGTGCTTTTTAGCACTTCCGTTAGGCGTGACATGGGGAATCTTACGGCGATTAGATACTGCGCGCTCACAACGTCCTCAAGCCAAAACGATCACACCTTTTACGTGGCAAGGCATACTTATTGCCCTTGTTGTCGGCAGCGCTTTCACTGCTACAGGCTTCTTTTTGCAATATTATCCGCTACGCGTAGCCATCAATACGCAAACAGCACTCAATACCTGCCAACCCATAACGCTCACACCGCATTTGGCAAAAACTACGCATAGCAGTGGGCCTCATTCCTCTCATACAACGACACACTCCATTCTTGCCTCCTACCCACTCCAAAATGGACACCCGCAGTACGTGGAGCTTACCACTGATTCAAATACCTTTACCGACGCGCCCTTTTTATCGCCTCAGTTACGCACACTTACCCAACAGCGCTTCCGTCGTCTCTATAACCAGCGACCTGTCACCGCCTCCATTTCGCCCCTTACAAACACCATCTTCTTATGCGAGCCTAAGCCCGAAGACCATCTTCTTCACAATGAAACCCTCGCTTCGCTACATCTCTCACACTTTATTCGCCTCGCAAGCATTCCCTTTTGGATCTTTGGCCTCATCTGCCTTGGAGGGCAGACCCTTCTGCTCCTAACCCCAAAGCACCGACGTGCGCCATTAACCCATCAAAATGCGCTTTCCGCACAAGGCATAGCCCTTACGCTTAAATGGATTGTACTTCCTACGACCTGCATCTTCTCACTTTGGCAATGGCAAACCTGTTATAGCTGTTTTAACACAATCCCCATTTATAGCCTCAGTCTCCTTATTTTACCCATCCTCGTGATACTTATCAGCCTCTGGATAATCAAGCGATTCTCACGCAACCAAGCCAACGACTCAGCCCCCTACACCATCCTTTAAAAAAGAGCCATTTAAAGGCATTTTTGAAAAGAGGTTGAATTGAAGTTCAAAAAGGCTTGAATTGAAACTCAAAACAACCCTTTTTACCCGCAAATCTGCGACCATTCTGACTAAAATCAAACCACTCGCAAATTAAAGACCACGCCACCCCAAATCTAACCTAATAATAAATTACACGCGCGCGAAAGACACCCCAAAAACCACCCTTCATCTAACCACTACTCACAAAAAATCAAAGAAAAAAGTGCTTTTCAGTGATTTTCTGCTTGCGAGTTTCAGTTTGATTTAGTACACTATGCGCTTCATTCAATTAACTGAATGCTTATGAACTTAACATAGGCCTGTGCGCTGGTAGCTAAACGTATAGGCCTCGGAGACTCAAAATGGTCAAGATCAGATTGCGTAAGACCGGCTGCAACCGTGTAGCCACCTACCGCGTGGTCGCATGCGACGTTCGCAGCCCTCGCGACGGCAAGTTCCTTGAAATCCTCGGTTGGTACGATCCCCGCAAGACCGAGAACAAGTGCGGCATCAACCTCGAACGCGTGGCTTACTGGAAGAGCCAGGGCGCTCAGGTGTCCGAAACGGTCGCTTCTCTCATCAAGCAGGCCCAGAAGGCCCAGGCCTAAGGCCAAGGAGAGACTACGGTGCCCCTGCGCATCGACGTACTGACGGTCTTTCCGGGCATGCTGCAAGGCTTTGTCACGGAAAGTATCCTCAGACGCGCAACGGCAATGGGTGCTGTAGAAATCCACGCGGTGGATGTGCGCGACTTCGCACACGACCTCCGTGGGACGCTTGACGACAAACCCTATGGGGGTGGCGCCGGGATGTTGATGAAGCCCGAACCCCTCTTTGAGGCAGTCGAAAGCCTCCGCAAACCAAACACAAAAGTCATTGCGATGACGCCAACGGGCGTCCCCTTCCGACAGGAAATCGCAAGAAGACTGGCCCAGGAGGAGCACCTAATCTTCATCTGCGGACACTACGAAGGCATTGACGAGCGCGTGCTCGAAAGCCTCACAGATGAACAGATTAGCATTGGCGACTACGTTCTGACGAACGGAGCACTGCCTGCAGCAGTCGTCATTGATAGCGTCACACGCCTCCTGCCCGGCGTTTTGGGCGGAGGAACAGAAGCCACCGCAAAAGAATCCTTCTCAAGCGAAGGACTCTTGGAGCAAGCTCAGTACACCAGACCCCCCGTTCATCGCGGCAAAGGCGTACCCGAAGTCCTCCTCAAAGGCGACCACGCCCAATTGGAACGTTGGCGCAGAAACCAGATGCTCGACCGAACTGCTCGGCAGCGTCCAGATTTGATACACATTAAGGAAAACGACAATGATCGCGAAAGCCCTCGAAAAAGTGAACGCCCTCACGGCGGAAAAGAATCCTAAGAAGAACCCGGAACTCGCCATCGGCGATATCGTCCGCGTTTACGTCCGCATTAAGGAAGGCGACAAAGAGCGCACGCAGGTCTTCGCTGGCGACGTGATTGCACGCGACGGCAAGGGCATCACCGAAACCTTCACCGTTCGCCGCATCTCTTTCGGCGTGGGTGTGGAAAAGGTCTTCCCCTTCGCTTCCCCCTCGATCGAAAAGATCGAAGTCACCGGTCACGCACGTGTCCGCCGCGCAAAGCTCTACTACTTGCGCAGCCGCACCGGTAAGGCCGCTCGCCTCCGCGCACTCTAAGCGAACGACGCCTACGGCGTTGCTCAGAATTACACAGAATCAAGGCGTGAAACATCGCTTTGATTTTGTGTATTTTTATTTACAAAAGCAGAATCTCATTTACAAAAGCAAATATTCCCCTATCCTCTTACCTTCTAAACAACACCTTTAAACACCCCATTCGCCTTTATTCTCCTTCCTACACAAAGAGCATTTTACGCACCCATCCAAGCCGACTTTTCAAGTAATTGCACTACGAGTCTCGCAATCCATTTTCCCACACATATCATTGCATTGCAATAATTTATTTTGACGAGAGACCTATTTCCTAACCCTGTATAGTCTATACATTCTCTACTATCAAATTCCGCTAAAATTAATAAGAGCGCGTATTAAGTTCATAACATCAAACTGTCGCAATTCAGAAATATGATAGAATTACGCCGTTCCATCGCGCATAAATGAATCAATTAGGCACTGTTATGACAACCGATTTCCAATGGCTCACCTTTTTACAGACGCTCCAAAGTATTGCGCAGGCAGGCCTCGCCTATCCTGGCGACAAGTATGACAAAGAACGCTTTCAACAACTTCGCGACCTCACTGCCGAAGCAATGGCCAATATTAGCGCGCTTCCTACCGAACACGTTAAAACCCTCTTCTGCAACGAAACTGGCTTTCAAACACCTAAAATTGATACCCGAGCCGTCATTTTAAATAAAGCGAACGAAATCCTTCTCGTTTGCGAAGGTGAACAAAATAAATGGTCACTTCCTGGCGGATGGTGCGAAGTCACCTTAACACCCGCAGAAAACACCATTAAAGAAGCACTTGAAGAAGCAGGACTCCATATCCGCGTCGAACGCCTCATTATGACGCAATGGTATGCCAACCACAATCGTCCTCCGATAGCCTATGGTTGCCTAAAACTCTTCTATCACTGCAGCGCACTTAATGGTAGCTTCCGCCCCAACATTGAAACTTCTTCCGCTCGCTATTTCCCCATTGATGAACTTCCTGAACTTTGGGAGAATCGCAATACTGCAGAGCAAATCCGTCTTGCCCACCATCTCGCGCTTCACCCCCAGCTCCCACCCATTTGGGAATAAAGACGAAGCGTAAAATAGTACTTGCATTTTACGAGTGGTTTATGGTATTTTGATGGGACTTTCCGCTGAAGACGGCTTTCTGGCTGACTGCCGCCGACGCGGTTTAACGCAAACAACAAGGATTAGGATTATGCCTAAGATCAAGACGAAAAAGTCTGCGACTAAGAAGTTCAAAATGTCGGCCACGGGTAAGGCAATGCGCACCCAGGCTGGTAAGCGCCATCTCAATGGCTACAAGACCCGCGGTCGCAAGCGCAATCTCCGTGGTTCCGCTGCTGTCTATGAAGGCAATCAGAAGATGGTTGCTCGTATGCTTCAGGCCTAAACCATAAAGGAGTTGAACAATGAGAGCTACTAACGCCGCAGCATCCCGTGAACGTCGCCGCCGCCGCCTGAAACTCGCTCGTGGTTTCTACGGTGCCCGCAGCAAGCAATTCCGTCTCGCCACCGAGGCCGTCGATCGCGCCCAGCGCCTCTCCACCTGGCACCGCAAGCTCCGCAAGCGTGAATTCCGCCAGCTCTGGATTGCTCGTATCAACGCCGCTGTTCGTGGTTTGGCGAACGAAAAGGTGCCCACCTACTCCCGCTTCATCGAAGGTCTCACCAAGGCTGGTATCACGGTTAACCGTAAGATGCTTTCCGAGATCGCTATCGCTGACGCTGAAGGTTTCAAGGCACTCGTCGCTAAGGCTGCTGAAGCACTCTAAGCGATTGACAGCTTAAAGCTTTGAAGAGACCTCTGTTGTGGAGGTCTCTTTTTTATTCCCAAACACATTCACCACAGAGTTCAAAACACATTCACTCATCAAAACGCTTTCACTCATTAGCAAGGTCTCTTCGTAAAAGGTGTAAAATCTCTCTAATACCACAAAAGATGTTCATTCAGGACGCAAGAGTGTTTGGACAATGTATAATGTACCTCAACGATGTTGAAAAGTGCAAGATTTTAGGGAAAACGAAAAAACAGTTGCGCTATCATTTTAGATTTTGCTAAATTATCAACAGTTCTGAAGAACTTGGAAGATTGTTTCTCTTCGTTGTATTGGTTGGCTACCACGTTATATTGTTCATTAGAAAGAAAAGACAACATGCATTATTCGCACTATCTCTTCCTTGGATTTACGCTTCTTTGCGTTGCATTTGCCCATAGCGCAGATGTGACGGTAGTGCGTGAAAGCGAGAATACTGTTGACTTCGGAGAGGCTGAACAAGAAAGCGCTGTTCGGCGCCCGCCAACCATTGTGATTACCGCAGCCCCGTTGCCTAAGTATCGTGTTGCTACGAATGACTCTGGCACCTTGGTAGATTTACCACCAGAAAAAGTCCCTCTCACGGTTGACACACTCACAGAAGACTTTATCCGCGAACGCAATGTAACAGACTTAGACCAACTTCTTGCGTTACAACCAGGTGTTTACCAAGGTGGTAAAACGATGATGTCGCGTAACGCCGGCACCTACACTATTCGCGGATTTGGGCGTAACGAAGTCCTCATGGGAGGCGTTCCACTTGCGGGTGGCGCCGCAATCTTCATGGACCCTTCATTGCTTGAACGCGTAGATATTGTGAAGGGACCTGTTGGTGGAGCCTATGGTGCGCAGACGACCAATAGCTCGATGACGGATACGGGCGGTTCTGGAGGTTCTGTACTTTTAACGCCAAAGCGCGCATCTTTTGAGGAGAACTTTCACGACTTTACACTGCGTGGCTCCTATTCGCGTGCATCAGGCTCTCGTTTGAAGTTTATCTCTGACATTAATCGTGTAGATGAGCACGAGATTGTCGCAATTCGTGTACCTTTTACGTATGAATGGCGCGAACCTGGTTGGGCACCTTCTGGCGCACGTCATGGCACCACATTCTCTGCTGCACCGAGTCTTTCGTGGCGTGCAGCAGATCACTTGACCGCTGGCGCAGACCTCTTTTACCAATATAACGATCAGCCCGCCTATCAAGGAATTCGCACTGCTTACGGCAAGCCTCTTATTACAGGATGGGATGATACTTATACTGAAGTGGGCGACCGCATGAAGTTCAAGGTTTTCGGCGGCACCTTCCGTTTAGATGGCGATATCACCGAATGGATGCAAACGCGAACACGCCTTTCTTACTTCCAGACTTTCACCGACTACAAGTATCGTGGTCCCTTCTCAAATATGGGTTTTGGCACTTTGTACAAGCCTAGTAAGAAAGATGCCCCTGCAGATATCGCAATGCACAAGGTGCTCAACCCTTACAATACCTATGAGTGGGCAGCTGGCGACCGTATCGCACGTAACTTCTATTGGGGCCAAGACTTTATCTTCAAATTCGCCACCAGCGAGATTGAGCACACCCTTTTAACAGGCGTTAACTTCTTTCACAAGCGCAATAGCGGTCGCGGTAACTTCTCCTCCCATGGTCCCGTGGATCTTGAAGCTTGCGAACCCACGAAGGAAAAGCAACTCAAATGGGGCTTTCAAGCGCAAGACGTAATGGAATGGCGCGGGTTATCTGTTCTCGCAGGTGTGCGCGCCGATTGGCATGATAGCGTTAATCACGCACATGCATGGACCTATTCTCCGCGCTTAGGCATTTCATACGACATCCTTGAAGAGGGCATCGCATTCCTCTACGCAAACGCTTCTATTACTGAAAACCCTAATTTCAATTATAAAGCAACGCCTAATAACATTGGCACAGGTCGCGGTGATTACCTTGATACCACGTGGCGAGCCGTACAGAAAGAGGTGGGTTTACGTATCAATCCGATTGAAAGCGTTTGGTTCTCGGCTTGCGCATTCTGGATTGATCAAACCAATACGCCTATTCTCGTCGCCGGCACAGGCGAAGATGATGGTTACTACTCCTCTGATGGTAAGACTGCTTCTCGCGGTTTTGAATTCACGCTTTCGGGCGACATTACAGAGCATTGGTCCATTTACGCAGCCTACGCCTACTCGCACTATCTCGACCGCAATACGGGCGTACACTTTGACCGCTATCCACCGCACGCAGTATCGCTCTGGACGAGTTACAAGGCGCCGTGGTTCTATGATGCGGTCTTCGGCTTAGGGATGCGTTGGCGTGATAGTTGGATGATGACCTTCCGCGGTGCTGAAGCTGGTGAAGATCAATGCGTAAATAGCTTAATCACATTTGACGCCTCGATTGACTTCCCTGTTAGCGAGACCTTCTCGTTGGGGCTTTCTCTCCGCAACATCTTTGACTCACGCGGTATTGAATCGGCTCGCAACCTTCAAGCGTTCGCAAATGATGGCAGAACCTTTGAAATTTTCATGCGTTGCCGTTTCTAATTCTGTAGTGTTCACCGTCCACTTTTTAATGGAGCGGTGCGCATCTAACCGCTCCTTTTTGTTACCATACGTTTGTTCATACAAACACTTGCTTTATCCCTACTAAAAGGTTTGCCATGTACGCGCTTGAAGCCGACCAACTCTTTAAGTCTTTTCATTCTGAAAATCGCACGATTGATGTCTTGCGTAATATTAGCCTTCGCCTTCCTGAAGGTGCGTTTCATGCAGTTATGGGTCCTTC
>JAZRAG010000114.1:0-2993 GCA_045634445.1 Candidatus Spyradenecus sp.
ATTCGGCATATGTGAACGAACAAGAACGTTTGGAACAGCTCCGTCTCGGTGTGCAGGCTGCATAGGCCGCATATGAAATCGCTTCCAATAAGTACAACGCAGGTTTGGGTGACTTCTTTGACGTACTCGACGCACAGCGTAAGCTCTTCCTCTTGGACGAAGCTCGCGTGGTGAGCGAAGGTGCCATCGCTGCAAGCCAGGTCGCCTTGTACAAGTCGCTCTGCGGCGGTTGGGAAGGCGAAGCCTCTGTGGGCGTGGCCAATCAGCTCTTCGGCAACTACTCGGATGTAGATCCCTTGTTGAAGACCATTGAACCGGCTCCTGCCGCAACCGAATACGAAAAGCCTGCCATGCAGATCATCGCAGAAGACCCTGCTACAGAAGATGTAGAAGGCGAACTCTTCGGAGAAGCAGTGGCTGAATAAGCTAAGGCTCAACCTAAGATTAAAAGACGCGTCACCTCGTGCCGCGTCTTTTTCTTTTCCTAATCACAAAGCATCACGCTGTAAAAGGGGGCTTCCCCTCAAAAGTGTTTGATTTTTAGTACTTTAGGATGTTTTCTACTTGCAGAAGGTTTAGGGATGGGGTAAAATGTAATTGAATTTGGAGAATGTTTACGTTCACTGTTGATTTTGAGGATGTGTATGAAAATCGTTTGTGATACGAATATGCCATTGGGGCGTACCTTGTTTGGCACGTTGGGTACGGTAACCTTGGTGGATGGTTCGCGTTTGACTGCGGCTCAATTAAAGGATGCAGATGTTTTGATGGTGCGTGATACGCGCATCGGCCCTGAATTATTGGAGGGGACATCGGTTCGTTTTGTGGGCACGGCAGTGACGGGGACGGACCATGTGGACGTATCGTGGTTGGATCGTCAGGGCATTCGCTGGGTGAATGCACCGCGCGCGAATGGCGAGAGTGTGGCAGATTATTGCATTGCGGCACTTTTGGAATATGCGCATACGCGTCATCGTAAGCTTGAGAGTGAGACGGTGGCGATTATTGGTGTGGGCTGGATTGGTTCAATGGTGCGTGCGCGCTGCGAAGGGATTGGGATGCGCGTATTGTGTTGCGACCCGCCGCGTCAGAGCAATGCGTATGATTTGGAAGCGCAGAACTTTATGAAGTTGAGTGAAGTGCTCGCTGAAGCCGATTACATTATTCCCTTTGTGCCGTTAACGCGTGATGGTGACTATGCTACATGGCATATGTTCAATGCGGAAACGTTGAAGCAGGCTAAGTATGGCGCAGTCTTGATTAATATGGCGCGTGGCGCTGTGTGTGATACTGCGGCGCTCTGTGAGGCATTGCGCGAGGGTTTGATCGGGGATGCGTTGATTGACGTTTGGGAAAATGAACCCGACTTCTCTCCGGAATTGGCAGACTTGGCCTTTTTGGCTACGCCTCACCTCGCAGGACATTCGTATGAAGGTAAGGTAAATGGCACGATTGCTGTGTATCATGCGTTGTGCACGTTCCTTGGAAAGACGCCTTCAATTGAACCCATTTTGCCGCCGCCGATTCATCCGAAGGTGGAGATCGATGCGCATGGTAAGACAGATGAAGAAGTCTTGTGGTACATCACGCAGAAGTTGTCAATGATTGTGGCGGACCACTTGAACTTTATGGATGTGTTCCACTTGCCGCAACAGCAGCGTGTGCGTCGTTTTGCGACCCAGCGCCGCACCTATCCTTATCGTCGTCAGTATTGTGCGACGCAGGTCCAAGTGCGCCACGGCACCCCTGAATTGGAACAGAAGATTAAGGCCTTAGGCTTTAAGATTGCCTAAGCTTTTTGAAAACAGGTTGTTTTCAATCTCAAAACAGGTTGTTTTGAAATAAATGAAAGGGCGGTGGTTAACCGCCCTTTCGTTTGTGTAGAAACATCGCGTAATGTTACGGGGTTTCTTCTTTTTGTGGCAATAAGGCTTCGTAGGCACCGACCTCATTGTCGGTTTCATCGGACCAGCCGCCACCTAATGCGCGATAGAGCGTGATAGCATTGTCAAAGAGTTGTGCACGGTGGGCGACAAGGTTCTCTTGTGCAGAGAGCAAAAGCGCCTGCTGTGTAATCACATCGTCAATGGCAATGTCGCCAAACTCATAGCGACGTTCTGCGATGGAGAGTGCTTCACGGCAGAAACGTTCTGCGTCAAGCAAGGGCGGGGTGCGCTCAATCTCACGATGGTAGGCGATCCACGCGGCTTCCGTTTCGCGATAGGCTTCCAAGACAGTGTTGCGATAATCAGCGATGGTTGCTTCAAGCGAGGCTTCTGCGGCATCGACCTTACGTTGCCAATAACCAAACCCAAAGAGGTTCCACCGGACTGAAGGACCGAATGAAATCTGGCGCGTGTAAGAGCCCCAAGGCGTTAAGTCGGGAGAAGAGATCCCAATCGAACCGCTAATCGCGAACTTCGGATAGAGTTCTGCTTCTGCAACGCCGATGGCGGCCGTTTGCGCGAGGATTTCGGTCTCTGCCATGCGCACATCTGCACGACGGCGCAGCAACGCTGCGGGCGGTGCCTTTGGCGCGACTTCAGGCAGGTGCATGACATCCTGCGTTTCTTTGAGGTAGGCCTTGAAGGTGTAGGGCGGATTACCCGTGAGCCAATCCAAGCGCAATGCCGCATCGTTTAAGTTTTGGCGATGTTGCGGTAAGGCCGCGCGTGTGCGCGCTGCTTGAGCTTCTGCGGTAACTACGTCATAACGGATGACATCGCCGCTCGTGTGGCGCTTCTTAACGAGCTCTACGCTACGTTCTTGAAGTGCGAGGTTGGCTTCAGCAATGGTGACCTGCCCTTCATATCGGCGAACAGCCACATATGTTGAGGCGATTTCTGCAGCGAGTGAGACGCGGACATCTTGCAAGGTGTAGGCGAGTTTCGCTTCCTGTGCGCCAGAACGTTCGGTTGCACGTGCAAGACCGCCAAAGACGTCAAGTTCCCATGCGGCATCAACCGAAGCCGTGAGATTGCGGTTCCATCCGC
>JAZRAG010000115.1:0-11505 GCA_045634445.1 Candidatus Spyradenecus sp.
ATGATCATCTGCGACGAAGCCGTTTCGGCACTCGACCTCTCGATTCGCGCACAGGTACTCAACCTCTTGATGGAACTCAAGCAGAAGTACAGCCTCGCATACCTCTTCATTACGCACGATATCGGCGTGGTTGAACACATCGCTGACAACATCATCGTAATGTATAAGGGTGAAATCGTAGAACGTGGCGCCGCCACCGACGTCTTGCTCAACCCACAAGAAGCCTACACGCAGCGCTTAATTGCAGCAGTTCCGCGTATCGGTTAACCGGTTGAACCAAAAGACCCGCCACCGCGGGTCTTTTTTAAGGTAACACATTATGCAACATCGCGTTACACTCACCATCGACTTGGCTATTCTCGCAGCGAACTATCGCGCTGTTTGCGAAATTGCTGCGCCCTGCACCGTAATGCCTGTGCTCAAAGCCAATGCGTATGGTTTAGGTGTGGCACCCATCGCACGCGCACTCGTCGATGCAGGCGCACCGCGCATTGCTGTGGCAGAACCCTTTGAAGCCTTGCAACTCATTGACTTGGGCGTTCCCATTCAAATCTTGAGCGGCATTCTGCCCGATGAAATGGCAGAAATGGTGGCGCATGATATTGAGCTTCCCATTGTCTCTGTAGAAAGTGCGCGCCAACTCTCTGCTGTCGCACGTGCACAAAACAAGACGGCGACTGTACATATCAAGTTGGACACTGGCATGGGACGCGCCGGCATCTTTTGGGAAGAAGCCGCAGATGCCCTTCGCGAGATTGCGGCCTTACCCAATTTAAAGATTGTGGGACTCTTCACCCACTTCCCGCTCGCCTACCAACAGGGCTCTGATTTCACGCGTACCCAACTCGCACGCTTCAAAGATATCCTTGCTGTAGCCGAAGCACTCAAGTTGCCACTGCGCTATATTCATTCGGCAAACTCCGATGCTATTAACAATGCACCAGAAGCTTGCCAAGCGCCTTTCAATTTGGTGCGGTGCGGAATTAACCTCCATGGCGCATTTGATGCTGCAGGCGCCTTACGCGTCCCATTGCGCCCAGTGCTCACCTTGACCACAAAGTTAACCCAAGTGCGCACCCTTCCCGCCAATACCCCAATTGGTTATGGCCACACCTATCGCACGACGCATCCGATGCGCATTGGTACCGTTTGCGCAGGGTATGCAGATGGCCTTCCCCTTGCCCTCTCCAATCGTGGACATGTCCTCATTCGAGGCGTTGCGGCTCCCATTCTTGGTCGCATCTCTATGGACTATCTCACCGTCTCCCTTGAAAACATCCCCGATGCAACAGTGGGCGACACCGTCACCCTTTTAGGACAAGATGGCGAAACCGAAGTCCGCGTACAAGATTGGGCCAACATCAAAGGCACACACGCCTACGACATCATCTGTTCCATCGGATCACGCGTTCTGCGAACGTGTAAGTAGCCGTATACATCCTTCTCATGTGGAATGGAGCCCCCATTGGGAAGGCGAAACAAAGAATGGACACACTTGTCGGCAAGTAAAAAAGTTCACTTAAAAGAATTGTAAGACGCCTCTAATTTTGTCATACTATTCTTGTTCATCGTCGCGCGTATTTAAACAATGTATTAGACGGGAGGTACACATGAAAAAACTTACCCTCTGCCTACTTGGTGCAATCCTCTGCTTCGCAGCGCCAGTACACGCTGCGTTAGAGTATTATCAATACACGATTGCAGATAAGACCTTTCAATCTGTTACTGAGGCACCTACAGATTGCAAATCTGCTCTCGCGCTTAATACGTCCGAGAAGATTCTCTTCGTGCGCGACACAACTGTAGTAGATCAAACCTACTACATTGCGGTCTTTGAATTAACCAACGCCCAAGCGCAAAAACTCGGTTTTAAAAACATTACCTTGAATAACGATGGGAATGTCGCCTTTGGTGGATTTACGAACACCACAGACTGTGCACTTCCTCAGCCCCTCCTCTACCCAACAGAAGCTGAGTGGAAGGCTTATGTTGATGAAAAGCCGACCCGCCCATGTAATGTCCGAATGGGACCAGATGCTTTCACAGCTAGCGCCTACTATCCTAGTACTTGGTATTCCGATTATTTGCTCAATGGCAAATATGGATTTTCTGCCATCAATACCCATGGTCTCTATGACACCTTCGGTAATGTGGCTGAGTGCACCATTGATGGCACAACGATTAAATACCAAGGATGGTATGCAGAAAATACGCTTAATTTTAGCGAAATTACGCGCGACGGAATAAAAACAACTTTCCCCGAGGTGGAATCGCGCGCAGGTGTTCGTCCAATTTACAAGGCGCCTGCAGACCAGACCTACACTGTGGATGTTTGGTTAGATAATGAGAAGCAAACCACAATTCAGAATTGCAAACCTAAAGACAATATCTCTTTCACTGTTACGGTTGGAGAAAATCGTCGTTTGGCAGAAGCTGTTACAATTCAACCTAATACGATTACCCTCGCTCAAAATGAAGGTGAGTATTCCTTTACGATGCCAGAAGAGAATGTAACGATTAACTTTACATCGTTGCCAGAAGCTAAAATCGTCGTTGAGGGCGGTTCTGCCACTCCTGAAGTCATTTGCGCAGGAGAGGAATTTATGCTCACAGCAGACACAAGTCGCACCTTCTCTCATTGGGAAGGTAAAGGCATCACGGATGAGAACAAAACGGCCAACCCACTTACCTTGACCTTAGGCACGAGTGACATCACTGTGGCAGGTGAAACAATTACCTATACGGCAGTCTTTGATTCCAAAATCAAAATCAATGTCAATGGCGGTAAGGCCGAGCCTGAAAGTGTTGAACCGCGTGCCACCTTCACGATTACAGCCGAGGGAAATGATTGGCAGAGCTTTACGGGATGGGCTGACGGCGTCGGCATCACCTATAGCAACCGCACGACCTCTCCGCTTGAAATTACGTTGAACGACAGCGTCTTAGAAGGCTCAATTCTTACCTATACCGCTAACTTTACAAGTCAACCGCGCGTGCTTGTTTATGGCGGTTCTGTGACGGCAGACTCTGAGGCGAATGTCTTGGGTAACGGCTATTACAAGCCTGGCACCCTTTTAACGCTCAATGCCCCCACACAAGCGCCTAATGGTTACTGCTTTAGCCATTGGGAAAAGAGCAATGGCTCTGCTTACGAAAATGACACGTATACGGTGGGCGCCATCGATACAGTGGAAACCTTCACGGCGATCTACAAAGCCGATGAGAATGTTGCAGCAGCTGAAACGATTCATGTGGGCGTTGTCGCAGAGGACAATTTAACCACGCGTACCGCCTTCGGTTATGTCGCAAATGAGACGACCGAAGAAAAGACCTATGACAAGAATACAATTGTATACTATGGCACGAAGACGCCGAAATCGGAATATGCTTGTTTAGGCTTGCGCGATCATAGCGTTGACTTTGACACTATCACGTCGGAAACAGCCAATGCCGAAACGAATCGTCAGCAGAACCTTATCCTTAAGCGTGTCCACAAAGAAGGACAAACGCTCCAGCCCTACTACCTCGGCATCCATGAAGTCACGGTCGCCCAGTACTATTCGCTCACAACGACAGACAAAGAACTCAATGAAACGACGTTGAGTAATCGTTACCCGAATACGGAAAGTAATGTCGGCACGTTCTATAATCAGCTCAACGCAGTATTCAAGCCTCGTTTCACTGACCCCGTCACCTTCCAACAACCCACAAAGCAACAAGTCGAAAACATTAGTTTCGGCCCTTACAATCAGAGTACTGGAAAAGGTGACTACCACATTGATGAAAACAATCAAGTCGTGGAGCATATCACAGGTGAGATGGTCAATAGTGAAGAAGATCACGCAGGGCTTTTAGAAAGTGGCTCAACAACGGTTGACCCCTATGGCTTCTATGACCTCTTTGGTAATGCAGCAGAAGTCTTTACGGGTACCTCTGGAACATGGGGTGGCTACTTTAACATGGCCTTCCACTATTGTAACCTTGAAGCAGAAACAGGGGTTCCAAGTGCCCCTGCGGCGATTCGCGTGGCAATTAAAGTGCCGAAGCGCTACACTGTCACATTCACAAACCTGGGTGAAAATGGCGCCTTCCCCGTTTTGGAAAACCAACAGATTACCTTGCAGCCACAAGTCGCTGTGGGGCGTCAGTTTAAGCAGTGGACCGTTCAGTATGGTGATGTCACCGCTACCTACGCCGCCAAGGACTTGCCCGTAGTAATTACTATCACCGCAGATACCACGGTTACTGCCGACTTCACTGAAGCATTGGCACCCTTTGAAGTTGAATATGAAGGATGCAACGGACCTGCCCAAGCATTCCCTGGGACAATTATTCAACTTTACACCGACAAGCCCAATCAATCTACACTTGATGAGGTAACCATCCTTCCTGCAGAAGCTGGCATCTTTGACCCCGCGACGGGTAAACTCACCTTCTTCTCTGAAATCACGGGAAGCGTGACCATTAAAGCGGGGAAACAGGTTACTAAGCAAGGTTTCCAGATTCGACTACGTTAAGCTTTGACATGACACATTCTCACATTCACTTTATCGGTATTGGCGGCGTGGGCATGAGTGCCCTCGCCCAAGCCTTTTTAGATCGCAACGTCAAAGTGAGCGGTTCGGATCGCTTGCTTGCTTTGGGGCAAATGACGCCCGTATTAGACGTTCTCAAGCGTCAAGGTGTGACGCTCTTTCCGCAAGACGGGAGTGGCATTGATGCCGATACAACGGTTGTTTACTCCACTGCAATTGAGGCTGACAACCCCGACTATGCAAAGGCAAAGCAACTCAATTTGCCGCTTTTGCATCGTAGTGAAGCCTTGGCAAAGCTTACAGAAGGTCATCGTTTTGTGGCCGTTACGGGCACCTGTGGCAAGTCTTCTGTCACGGCGATGTTGGGACATCTCTTAACAGCTTGTGGTAAAGACCCCACAATCATTAATGGCGCAGAAATCGCAGGATTGGACTGCAATGGAACGCGCGTGGGTTCTGTCCGTACTGCGCAACAGCCGGGCGGCCTTTTCATCGCAGAAGCTGATGAATCTGATAAGTCTTTGATGACCTTGGTGCCTACAGATGTGATTATCACAAATGCCTCTGGCGACCACTTCCCTAAGGAAGAAGCTGAGCAACTCTTTGATGCGTTCCGCGCGAAGGCATCTGGCGTTGTTATCGACACGCGTGGGAATGCCCCCGAACCGCAACCCGAAGGTGAGCAGTGGGAAGCGCGTTTCACTTGGCACAACAAGCCTTGTTGCCTTCCCATGCCAGGGGCCCACAATGTGGCAAACATCAAGGTCGCGCTTGAGATGGCCTCCGCATTAGGGTGTGCAGATGACGATCTCATTGCGGCGTTGCCCTCTTTCCGTGGGATTCGCCGTCGCTTAGAACGCACTGGCACGTGCAATGGCGCAGTCGTGATTGACGATTATGCGCACAATATTGAAAAGTTGGCAGCCGCGTGGACAACGTTGACAAATGCATTCCCAAACGGTGTCTTTGGCGTGTGGCGTCCACATGGTTATGCACCCTTGCGTAAGATGCTTGATGGTTTGACAACGATGTTTAGCGAAGTCGTGCGTCCCTGTGACCACTTATTCTTATTGCCCGTGTATGATGCAGGAGGCACTGCTGATCGTTCGGTCAATAGCGACACATTGCTTGCACGCTTGAAAGAGACCCAGTGTCCCGTTAGCATGGTGGCAGATTTAGCCGAGGCAGAGGCGGCATTGCGCGCACGTGCAACAGAAGGAACGGCGCTTGCCATTTTTGGTGCACGCGACCCTGGATTACCTGCTTTAGCACAACGCCTTGGCGCAACCCTTTAATCTCTCACGTTTTCTCCTATGTTTCACCACTTTCTAACACATTTCTGCGAAATTTGGGTCGATATGGCCCCGTGGTTACTCGCGGGGTTTGCGCTAGCGTTCGTTTGCTCCTATGCCCTTTCGGAACGTTGGATTCGTCGTCACCTTGGTGGAAATGGTTGGTGGCCCATTGTTAAAGCGTCCTGCTTAGGCTTGCCGCTACCGATTTGCTCGTGTGGCGTCCTCTTGGTCGCTCTCGCACTTCGCCGTAGTGGAGCTCGTAAAGCGCCCGTCTGTGCATTTTTAGCCTCTACGCCTCAATCTGGCACCGATGCAATCTTGGTCTCGTTGCCGCTCCTTGGGCCTTGTTTAACCTTCCTTCGATTTGTATGTGCCTTTGTTTCTGGCATTGTAACGGGCGCCCTGATTCGTTGGTTTGGTATTCATACGACCCCGCGTGAACACGCAGAAGACCTCAATGATAATTGTGCAGCGGTTTGTGCATGTCACCACCATGATGCAGAACATCCGCATAATCATCATGAACATCACCATCATGAGTTTGCCTCGCGTCGTACGCGCCTTGTGGACGCGCTGAAATATGCGTTTATTCATCTACCAGGTGAAATCGCGCCCTTACTGACGCTTGGTGTAATCATTGCTGCAGCGATTACCACCCTACTCCCGGCCAATTTACTTGCAGAGATCCCCTTATGGGCCTCCTATCTTTTGGCGATTCTGATTGGGTTGCCGACCTACTCTTGTTCTTTGGCAATTGTTCCTGTTGCGGCAGGCTTAATTGCTGGCGGACTCACGCCTGGTGCGGCCTTCCTCTTCATGGTCTGCGCGCCAACAACACACTTGGGGGCTTTGCTCGTATTAGGGAAAGAACTTGGTTGGCGGACAGTATTCCTCTTTATCATCGGCATTATTGGTTGTGGCATTGCCTTTGCACTCGGGATTGATCTTTGTTTGTCATTCGCACCACAAGGCGAAGTTGTTGCTGAAGGATGCCATCATCACCACCTTTCCTCTTTGCAACTCGCCCTTTTGTTGCCAGTAATCGTACTCTTTCTCCACGGTGTTTTCTATCGCATTGCACACCATTTCTTTGCGAAAAAGCACCCCTCGCATTAACCACTACCCCATACCCACTAACACGTTATGAAACCACAATCCAAACTCTTTCTCAACTTAATCGTACTCCTCTTTATTGCGGGCGCAAGCTATGCTATTGGCCGCTTCACCACGGAGCCTTCGGTGGAAGTTATCGCTGAATCTGGTGCAACGAAAACCGTTACTGTTCGTGATAGTTCTGATGCGCTTGATTTGGCAAAAGCGCTCTCAGAGATTGACGCACTCAAGGCTGAAAACACCCGCCTCAAGGAATCGCTTCAAGAAGTCGAAACGGCTGAACCCGAAGCAGTTGAAGCCCCTGTCGTAGCCCCCGTTGCCGAAGAACAACCCCGTCGTCGCAATAATTGGCGTAACCGTATGGAAGAACTGAAGGAAACCGATCCGGAACGTTACGCACAGGAGGTCGAACGTCGCCAGCGCATGATCAAAACGATGGAAGATCATCGTAATGCGCGTATCAACTTCTTAGACTCCATTGACACCTCTCTCCTCTCTGAAAATGCGCAGGTCGCTCACGCACGTTTCACAAACGCAATCGCACGTCAAGGGCAGTTGCAACAAGAAATCATGGCCACGCTTGACCTCGGTGAAGAGCCTTCGGAAGAATTACAAGGTCAAATGCAGGCGACCTTCCGCGACATCATGGAAACGCAGGATGAAGTGCGCACCGCGCTCTTAGGCGCTATCGCCACCTCTATGGGTCTTGAGGGCGAAGATTCTGAAGAATTCTCCAATCTTATTCAAGAAGTTTACAACGCAACGGGTGGCCGAGGTGGCCCAATGATTCGTATGGGCGGTGGTCGCCGCGGTGGCAGACCTCCAGCTCCATAAAAGGAGATCTCATGTCTACGATCCCGACCTATACGCGAGAAGCAATCGCACAGTGGGCTGCTGAACCCGATGAAAAACTCTTTGCTGAAGCGACACGCTTAACCCGTGAAGTGGCGCCACGTATCTTTGATATGTGCTCCATTGTTAATGGCAAGAGTGGAAAATGTTCTGAAGACTGTAAATGGTGTGCACAATCTGCACACCATCAGACCGCGTGTGAAGTCTATGGTTTAATCTCTAAAGAAGAATGCCTTCGCCACGCAAAAGCAAATGAAGCACAAGGCATCAAACGCTTCTCTATCGTGAATAGTGGTCGTCGTGCAACGCCACAAGAACTCGATGATATTTGTGACCTCTTCCGTACACTTCGCCAAGAAACCTCGCTTGAGCTCTGCGCCTCGTTGGGTCTCCTTGACTTCCCTGCAATGCAACAGCTCGCAGCGGCTGGCGTTGTGCGCTATCACTGTAATCTTGAAGCGTCTCCTACCCGTTTCCCTCTGCTCTGCACGACGCATACATTGGAAGATAAAGTAGCGACGCTTATGGCGGCTCGTGCGGCAGGTCTCTCCATTTGTTCGGGCGGCATTATCGGTATGGGTGAAACGGAAACGGATCGTATTGACCTTGCTTTCGCCTTACGCGATTTAGGCGTCACCTCTATCCCCATCAACATTCTCTCGCCGATTCCGGGTACGCCCCTTGAAAGCGTTCCTTTAATTTCCGAACGAGAGATCCTGCGTACTATTGCGCTCTTCCGTTTAATACACCCTGAGGCTTATCTCCGTTTTGCTGGCGGTCGTGCACGTCTCTCTACTGAAACGCTTGAAGCTGCGCTTCGTATCGGCATCAATAGTGCCATCGAAGGCGACTTGCTTACCACTTTAGGCAAAACCGTTGCGCAAGATAAGGCCTATATCATCAACGCAGGCTATCGCCTCCCCTAATTTTGTGATAAATTGACCTCAATTTAAACCTCGCCGAAGTCTGAAAAAACATCGCCGAAGTTCAAATGAAACATCGGCGGAGTTTTTTAACGCCCTTTTTTGTCTTCTAACACACGTCATTGAATAGGGTAAAAAGAAGACGCCCGGAATTCCGAGCGTCTTTCTTTTTGGAGAGAACTCTCACTTAGAGCACGTCAAAGGAGATTTCGCTCAACGTAGCCCAATGCTGACCGGCAATGACAGGCGAGACTGCAGTGAAGCGGAGATAACGAGCAGAGGTCTGCGGGATTTCAATCTTCTTCAATCCACGCTGATCAGTGGTCCAACCCGTCTTACCATCGAAGACAGTCTTCCAGGTCTTATTATCTTCACTCAATTCAATCTTGCAAGCGCCAATCAAGCCATTGGTCACGTCCATACGCGGCAACAACTTCACTGCTGCGATATCCAACGTTTCACCGAGATCCAACACAAAGTTGTGCGGATAGTTCGGGTTCACGTTACGCCAGTCGGTGTGCCAGTAGGTGTTCGGCTTGTTGTCGAATGCATAGGTCACCATGCCTTCGCCAGGTTCTTCAGAAGAAACAGAGAGCACCTTCCAAGCAGCACGCACCACTTCCTTAGAGAAGGTACGTTCCACTGCAGGCATTGCAATCTGGTCATCTTCAGGCAATACGGTCACTGCGACCTTACCGCTTTCCAAGAAGAAGGGCTTGGTGTACAACTGAGGCTCGCCACCATTCACAGAGACCATGACCTTAGCACCCACGCGATGCGGCGTGACGGTCACGTTGTTCTTGGAGTCGCGCGTAATCAACGCCAAACCAGCGCTTTCACGGTAGGGACGCGTACGATACGGACGGGAGCCGAAGCGCATCGCGAAGCCGAAGGTGAAGGGCTTGTTGTAGACGAGGTGTTCAGCCCAAGGGCGAGGACCGCAAGAACCATTACCGATACCCGTCTGATCGTAGTCAAGGTGCAACCAAATCTTGTCAGGCTTCGGCAATGCAGCAGGAACGCTTGCCTTATGCAAGGTGGCTGCATCCCACTGATTCACAGAGAACGGGAAGACATTGCCCGTGATCGAGGGGAAGAAGCAGAGCGAATCTTCGCCATCGTCCATGAGAATCCAACGCGCATTTTCGTGGTTACCATGTTCCTGGGTTTCACCATAAGGTACAAAGAAGTCTTCGGGCTTAGCATTGAACACGCCATTCCAGCAAGCGCGGTTACGGTCAGAGTAGTTTTCCCAAGGACCGAGTGCGTTGTACTGAATATTGGAGAGCGATTCATTAACTGCCAACTGGAAGCCCAAGCGCGGCACCACTTCTTCAGGAGACTGAGGATAGAAGACACCTTCGCAGGAAACGGTATTCATGAAGACCGTCCAAACGAGCGTGTATTCGTAGGGCACATTGCCGCCATCGGTCACCATACGAGCAGTCACCTGAACAATTTCTGCAGGACCATCCAACTTGCGCCATTCCATCGAGAGGCACTTGTTCGACTGATTCAAGAGCGAACGCCATGTTGCGCCGTACTTAATCCAGCGGTCATTATTGATAGGTGCACGATAGAGCGTGAACTGAGGTGCTGCAGCGAGCATCGTCTTGTTGTTATAGTGGATCTGCGAGAGCACGCCATCCTTGAAAATCAAGCGCGTGCAAGCCTTGGCGCGGTCTGAGACTTCAATGGAGCCGTCAGCCTGCTTGGTGACGTTGTACTTCACTTCGGGCCAACGCTTTGCCTTCTTAGCCTTAAAGGCTTCGGGAGCCGTAGCGCACGGAATTGCGAACCATGCTTCAGCGGTCTCTGTGATATCAGCCTTTGATTCGACATTGCCCACACCATATGCATCATATGTATCGGTTGCAATGAACACAGGGAAGTCTTCATAGAACTTCGGAGCCGGAATGACCAATGCGATCTTAGTGCTTTCACCCGGCTTCAATGCAGGCAATGTTGCCAACTTGTGACCACTCTTGTTAAAGAGGGCATAACCTTCAGCCGTTTTGTGGAAGAACTTGCTACGCACCGTCAAGGTCTGCGTTGCGGCATCCCAATCAAATGCAAAGTACTGCTGAGCATACTTCACGGTCCAGTACTGACTCTTGTACAAGCGGTCAGCGGTAATCACACCGTTGTCACAGAAGCTACCGAAGTTCGGGGCATCACCAAACATGCCACCCCATGCCAATGCCTTACCCGTTTTGGGCTTTAACACATAATGACCCGTGGCTTCATTCTTGTCAGCACGCAAAGACTGGTCCACAAAGTCCCAAATGAAGCCGCCAATCATACGCGGATACTTTTCGTAGATTTCGATGTATTCATCAAAATTACCGCAAGCATTACCCATGGAGTGGGCGTATTCCACGTGAATGAAGGGACGATGCTGATGACGCTGTGCCGTATTCTTCAAGGAATCGTGCGTACGATACATCGCGCTGTCCATGTCATTGTGAGGAGAATTTTCAGGGAAGTCGCAGTAGTGCACCAAACGATCTGGATCCACCTACTTCAACCAGTCACCCTGCTCTTCCAAGTTCTTACCAGGACCCGTTTCGTTGCCCAAAGACCACATAATAATCGAGGGGTGGTTCTTTGCACGTTCAAAGGCATTCTTCACACGGAAAGCATAAGCGGCATGCCACGAAGGCACATTGTTCAAGCACTGACGCGTACCACGGATTTGGTGCGCTTCAATGTTGGCCTCATCCATCACATAGATGCCCAAACGGTCGCAGATTTCGTACCAGTAGGGATGGTTCGGATAGTGAGAGG
>JAZRAG010000116.1:0-1013 GCA_045634445.1 Candidatus Spyradenecus sp.
CCCGACATAGCCTCCCAGTTGCCATCGAAGGCCAACCCAATGAGTTCGCCCTTTCCGTTGAACATCGGTGAACCAGAGTTGCCACCCGTAATGTCGTTGTTGGAAAGGAAGCACGTGGGGAGTTTGCCGTCCTTGCGCGCATAACCGCCGTAGTTGCCCGAAAGGTAATACTTGCGGAGTTCCTCATTCATCACATAGTCAGGATCCTTGGGGTTTTCCTTTTCCAACATTCCGTCGGGCACCGTATTCCAATCGTATTGCACGGCATCGCGAGGCGAATAGCCCTTCACATGTCCATAAGTCATGCGGAGCGTAAAGTTAGCGTCGGGCGCCTTTGACCAGTTGTACATTTCGCAAAGACCACGCGTGTAAATCTTATCGAGTTCGGCACGCTTCACATTATAATTATGGAGCGACGCTGAGAAGTTTTCTGTTCTGAAAGTGCTGTAGTCCTTCCAGTAACGGTAGAGGGGGTCGTTTTTCAGCACCTCAGCATCGGGTGCAGCAAGGAAGGCGTCAAGCGCTTCGGCAGAACGGAAGATGCTCTTGGTGTAAACAGCCGCAATTGCTGCACTAAAATCCTTGGCATCTACGGGAGTTTCAAGACCGAGGCGATTGTATTTCTGCCAGTAAGGGATAAGGAGTTCTACCGTAGCACGGTCAAAGTCCAGGTCTACTTGCTGCGCTGCCTTCTGAGCGCTGCGCAAACCTTCAGCGGCTTCAGTCAGGAGCGTTGTGCTGTCTGCTTCAAGCGCTGTGAGGTATTTTTCTACCGCAGCGGGGCGCACGTAGAAATTCATCGCACCAAAGGTATAATTTGCCAAATAGTAATCGTGGAGCGAGTCTTTCACGGCCATCACAAGCGAATCTATGCGAGAGATAATGCTGAGGTATTCTGCCTTACCGCTACGCTTGGCAAATTCTGTGAATGCCTTTTCTTCGTTGGCCTTAATGCCCATCAAGCCTGTCTTCTTCACGCTCTCGTTCATACCACCGTAGTTTTTCACCACGTT
>JAZRAG010000117.1:0-46655 GCA_045634445.1 Candidatus Spyradenecus sp.
TGATGGTAATGCCGCGTTCCTGTTCCTGAACCATCCAGTCCATCGTGGCGCCGCCATCGTGCACTTCGCCAATCTTGTGGTTCTTACCAGAATAGAACAAAATACGTTCAGACGTGGTCGTCTTACCGGCGTCAATGTGGGCCATAATACCAATGTTGCGCATATGGTCCAACGGAATTTTGCGTGCCATAATGTAATCTCCTTAAAGGGGCATCACTGAAAAAAAGTCCCACAAGTTTAACACATTAAGTCCATGATATGCAACATTTTTTGCGAATCGCCCTTTGCATTTTCATAGAAAGTCTCTTGAAACATGCTTTATTGCCTACTTTTCTCATTTTTCTGAAGAATTCCTATTTCTTCTTTTTCGCCTTCATGCTACAATACTTGCGATGTCTACTTCTTTTAAACGCGTTTATACATTTTCTGCAGGAGCACACGGATTTCTGGTGCTCTTGACGATGTTATTTTGCGTAGATGGGTGCCTTAATGCGCCACCTAAGGAAGAGATTATCCCGATGGAGTTCATTGTCGTTACGGAAGAAAATGCGGCAGACGTGCTTGCTGAAGAGCCGAACGATGCCGCCGAACCCGAAGAAACGCCTCCCGAGCCGGAGCCTCCCCCAGATCCTCCGCCACCAGATCCACTTCCTGATCCTGACCCAATCCCGGTGCCGGACCCGCTTCCGCCGCCGCCTCCTTTGCCTGATCCGCCCAAAAAGCCGGAAAAGCCGAAGGAGAAACCTAAGGAGAAGCCGAAAGAAAAGCCCAAGAAGGAAGAGTCTAAGAAAAAGGAAGAGAAGAAGTCTACCTACAAGAAGCCTTCCGAAATTAAAATCAGCAAGAAGCGCGTGGGGCCTGTAACCACGGGTAAGAAAGATCCCAAAAAGGCGGCGACTTCAAAGGCGCTTTCTGCGGATGAAATTGCAAAGCTTCTCGGCATGGGCGCAAAGTCTGGTAACGTAAACCAGATTCCGAAAAATGAGGCATCGCGCTGTTACGGCATTATTCAGCGCGCCTTCCATGATGCGTGCTCTAAATATGGGCTAGAGGCTTCGCCTACGGGTAAATCTCCCGAGCTCTCCGTATCGTTTGGTTCGGGTGGCCGTATCACGGGTATTCAGATTGCGAAATCTTCTGGTGACCGCGGATTTGACAACCAAGTCCTTCAAGCATGCCGTCAGGTGCGTCAGGTTTCTGGACTTTCGCAGGCCTTCTTAGATGATTATAAGAAGGTCACGATCCGCCTCTCCGTGGACTAATCTGCACAAATCTTGATTCTGATGTATCACATTACACGTTCAAATAGACGTCGCGTCATCCGCGCGAATCATTTTGCTTCACATCACCACTGCAAAAAGGTTTGTTTTGGGGTTGAAAAAACCTAATTTTGAAAACAAGCCTTTTTCAAATCGAAAACAGGTTGTTTTGCTTTTGAAAACAGGTTGTTTTAAACCGCAAAACAACCTGTTTTGAATTTGGGCTTATTTTCCCTCCTTTTTAGGGATTATCGTACATGCCGCCAACAGAGACAAAAGCGCCCCGAAAGGAGCGCTTTTAGTTTTAATTCGTAAGACATTAAAATGCCATCAAGTGAGAAATTAAAGCGCGCCACGCGTTGGGTTTTCACGCAAACGAGCATGTGCTTCTGCGCGGAACTCAAGGAAGCAGTCATTCGCGATGGCTTCACGCATGCGTTCCATAAAGCGAAGGTACATGTGAATATTGTGAAGCGTGAGCAAGCGATAGCCCAACATTTCAGATGTATTGAGCAAGTGACGCACATAACCACGCGTGTGGCGCGAGCAGCACGGGCATGTGCAGCCGACTTCCACTGGCGCATCGCAAGACTTCCATGCACCCGCCTTCACAGGATACGGACCGTCATTTGTAAAGGCAGAGCCATTGCGCGCATTACGCGTGGGAATCACGCAGTCGAACATATCGCAGCCCATACCGACAGCTTCAGTCATCTGCCAAAGGTCGCCCAAGCCCATTACATAACGCGGGCGATGCTTCGGCATGTACGGCACAGAATCAGAAATACCCTTCAAAATGAAAGGTTCGGGTTCGCCCACGCTCACGCCGCCCACTGCGAAGCCATTCAAGCCATCCTTTTCCATTGCCGCGAGTTCGAGAGCGCAGTGTTTACGCAAGTGCGCAAATTCAGAACCCTGCACAATGCCAAAGTAAAGCTGACCATCTGCGCGTTCTTGTTCTAAGCAAACGCGTGCCCAGCGCAAGGTCTTTTCAACGCTACGCGCTGCGTAATCTTCTGTGGCAGGATAAGGAATGCATTCATCAAAGAGCATCGCGATATCCGAACCCAAAACGCGCTGAACCGCCATGGATTCCTTCGGGCCCATAAAAAGACGACGACCGTCAATGTGCGACTGGAAAGAAACGCCATCTTCTGTAATCTTGCGCAAAGAGGAAAGCGAGAACACCTGAAACCCGCCAGAGTCCGTCAAAATCGGGCCGTGCCAATCCTGGAATGCATGCAAACCGCCGAGCTGTTCCATCACTTCCATGCCAGGGCGCAACATCAAATGGTAGGTATTACCCAAGATAATGGGCGCGTTTAAGCGTTCCAAATCTTCAGCACCGAGCGTTTTTACCGTAGCTTGCGTACCAACGGGCATGAAAACAGGCGTGTTCACAGGGCCATGCTTCGTCCAAAGGCGACCTAAACGCGCCCCGCTCTTAGCGTCTTCATGGAGGATTTCATACGTTCCAATAGGAGGTGTAGTCATAACTCAGAAGTTCCTATTCGCTTAATAAAAACGCCACCGAGGATTTGGCTCAGTGGCGCAATGCAATTCACGTTTCTGCTTAGCGCGCGATAGCCGCAAGCATGTCACGCGTAGCTTGAGCCACGCCCACAAAGAGCGCATGCGCAATAATGCTGTGGCCGATGTTTAACGTATCCAAGTTTGGAATCTGCAACAACGGCTTCACATTGGTCATCGTCAAACCATGACCCGCATTCACCTTGAGACCTAAGGTCGCGCCATAAGCGGCAGCATCGTAAAGCGCGTCAAGTTCGCGCTTCAATTCATCGCCAGTCGCATTTGCGTAAGCGCCTGTGTGAAGTTCCACATAGGGCACCTGAAGCTTCGCAGCGGCTTCAAGTTGACGACGATCGGGCGCGATGAACAAGGAGACGTGCGTCCCTTGTGCCGCAAGCGCCTGCACCGTCGGACGCAAAGCATCCAACTGACCTGCTACATCCAAACCGCCTTCCGTCGTGAGTTCTTGACGACGTTCGGGCACTAAGCACACTTCATCTGGCACAACGTCTAAAGCGACTTGTAGCACATCTGGATTGTTCGCCATTTCAAGATTCATACGCGTCGTAAGCGTTTTACGCAACGTATACACGTCTGCATCTTGAATATGACGACGATCTTCACGCAAGTGAATCGTAATGCCATGTGCGCCGGCACCTTCTACCAAACGTGCAATTTCCTTCAAGTCAGGATAATCCACGCCACGTGCTTGTCGCAACGTTGCGGCATGGTCAATATTGACGCCCAATTTAATTGCTTCCATTAAACGATTCCTTCCGTGCAATCAAGCTTACCAGCTCTTCGAGAGGCGCAAGTACCAAGTGGTGTCCGTGCTTTCTGCACCAGGTAAGGTTTCGGTCTGATATTCGTTACGCATACCGAGCTGCAAGGAGATGTCGGAAAGCTTGTTCGAAACGGTGCTGAGTTCCTTCAAGAGATAGGAAATCTTGGTTTCGTGCACAAGCGTACCCTTGTCCAAATCATCCACGAGCGGGGTGTAGGTCAATTCGGTATTCCAGCTCACACCGCACACAAAGTCGTAGTGGAAGAGCAAGCCCACGTCGATTGCCAAATCGCTTTCGTCAAGACGAGCATTCGAATTCGGCTTCTTGGTGTAGTGTTCGGTGTAGGTATGTGCAAGACCGAGACGGAAGCGGAGCAACGATACACGGCCATCGGTGTTCGTATTCCAGAAGTAGAAACCACCACCAGAACCAACAACGTTACGCAACTTGTAGTCGTTGAAGCGGTTGTGCTGCACTTCATCGCGGAGGTACCAAGACCAACGTTCCGTGGGGCGATGTTCGAAATCAAGGCCGCCGATATACTGTTCAGAGGTCTTCACCCCTTCGCTGCGCGACTTGGCCATCGAGCCGTAAAGCTTCAAGGTGTTGTGTTCAGAGGTGCGCACTGCGTCAATGTAAGCAGAGACAGAGATGTCCGAGGTGGCGCCTTCGTGACCCGTCATACCCAAGCTTGCGCTGAAGGCCCACATCTTCACGGGCGGGAAGTCCGGGTCTTCGCCATCGGTCGCCCAAAGGGTCTGCACGTCATCCAATGCCAATGCCTGCGTCTTATCTTCCACAGGAATCAAGATGACATTGCCTTCTGCGTCGCGCGAAACAGAAACTTCCACCTTGTCCTTGTCGGTAGTATCCGTACGAGCAAAGAGCGTATTTTCAGATGCGTAGTCAATCGTCTTGATCTGGTCGCGTGCAATGGTGAGCGTGCCTGCGAAAGCCGTATCAATCGTCACGTTACCGCCCTTAATGCCGGTAACCGTACCATTAATAACGTCATCTGTCACGGTCACAATCTTATCTGCCATTACGCCAGAAGCCAAGCAGGCTACTGCAAAGATAGAGAGTAATTGCTTCATTTTCATCGTTTTACTTCTCAGTTGTTTCATCATCACTGTGATCAAATTTTGGGTTCGCGCCTGCCACTACAAAGGTGACTTCACCCTTAAGTGGACGCGACTCCAATTGAAAAATTAAGTCGCATAGTGTACCACGCATTACGCGTTCGTGCAACTTTGTCATTTCTAAACAGATGGCAGCCTCACGATTTCCGAGCACTTCCAACGCTGCTTTTAGGCTCGCAGCCACACGAAAAGGCGACTCCAAACAGACCATTGTGTGCGGCAATTCGCGTTCTTGTTCAAAGAACTTGCGCAATGCGCCAGGCTTGCGCGGAGGAAAACCTTTAAAGGTGTAACTTGAAGTAGGCAAGCCCGAAAGTAAGAGCGCCAATTCTACACTGCAAGGCCCTGGCAACACGGTATAAGGTAAACCTGCCACCGCAAAAGCGCGAATCACGCGATATCCCGGATCGCTAATCCCAGGATAACCGCCATCCGAACACAGCGCCACGGGCGTTCCTGCCTGCACAAGTCCAATGATTCGACGCGTCACTTGTTCTTCATTACCTTGACGATACGAGAACATCTCTGGGCGCGGCACTCCCATCGATGACAATAACTGCCATGTACGGCGCGTATCTTCACACGCCATGCACGGCACCGATGACAAAACGTCTTTCACGCGTTGCGACAAATCTCCTAAGTTACCCAGGGGTGTCGCGACCACATACAATTGTGCTTCTAATTCCATAACCCCTTATTATATCATGCATTTACGCTTTTGCGCCTCTCATTTATAAGGGATAAAGCGAGATTATTCAATCACGCAGTAAAATGCCTATGCTATAATGTAACCATGAAAAACGAGCTTTTTGATGCGTTTGATCGCGAACATTTGTGGCATCCTTACACGTCTTTATTGAATCCTTTACCCACGATTAAAGTGGCGTCTGCAGAGGGGTGCGAGATTGTTTTGGCGAATGGCCAGCGATTAATTGAAGGCATGAGCTCGTGGTGGTGTGCAGTGCATGGTTATTCGCACCCTGTTTTGGTAAAAGCCGCGGTAGAACAAGTGCAGCGTATGAGCCATGTAATGTTTGGCGGCATTACCCATGACCCTGCGATTGAATTAGGTAAATTGCTCTTAGAAATCACACCCCCTTCGCTCACTAAGATCTTCTACGCTGACAGCGGTTCTGTGGCTGTTGAAGTGGCGCTTAAAATGGCGGTGCAGTACAACCCTTCACGCACCGATTTTCTCACGATTCGCTCGGGCTATCATGGTGACACTTGGAACGCAATGAGCGTCTGCGACCCTGTCACGGGAATGCACGGTCTCTTCGGCGATGCGCTTCCGCGACGCTTCTTTGCGCCTGCGCCCCAGTGTCGTTTTGATGACGAATGGAACGCCGCCGATTTCGAACCTATGGCCGCAGCAATTGAGGCTCATAAAGAAACGCTTGCGGCGGTTATCTTGGAGCCGATTGTTCAAGGTGCCGGCGGAATGCGCTTTTACCATCCAGAATACCTCAAAGCGCTTCGAAAAGCGTGTGACGATGCGGGCATCCTGCTTATTTTTGACGAAATCGCAACGGGTTTTGGGCGCACAGGCAAACTCTTCGCGTGGGAATATGCCAGCGTAGAGCCCGACATTATGTGCATCGGTAAGGCCTTAACAGGCGGCATGATGACGCTTTCCGCGGTGCTCACGAGCGATAAAGTGGCCGAACGCGTCTGCGCTGGTGAAGCAAAGTGCTTTATGCATGGCCCAACTTTTATGGCAAATCCCCTTGCCTGCGCGGTGGCACTCGCGTCTACGAAGTTACTCCTTGAAACCGATTGGCAGAGGCGTGTTCGTGCGATTGAAGCCCAGCTTACAGCAGAGTTAGCCCCTGCAAAAACCCTTCCTGGTGTGGCAGATGTGCGCGTTTTGGGCGCAATTGGCGTCATTGAACTCAAAAATCCCGTTGATATGGCTAAGGCGCAAGCCTTCTTTATCGAGCGCGGAGTATGGTTACGCCCCTTCAATCGTAATCTTTACACGATGCCACCCTTCATTATCACGCCTGAAGAACTCCGTAAAATCACCTCCACCATGTGTGATTTCGCGGCCACGACCTCCGCGTAATTCACGTTTTCACGCGTCATTCGCGCTTTTTTGCGCAACGATTCATCCCGCTCCAAACCCCGCCCAATCGGCACTTTTGGCGCGGGATTTTTCCATTTTAAACCCACGTCAAACAAAACCCAAAAACAGCCTCAAAACAACGTCAATTGAGGCCAAAATCAAAAAGGCTTGTTTTGCGGCTTAAAACAACCTCTTTTCAAAAGCAAAACAGGCTGTTTTGATCCTCAAAAGAGGTTGTTTTCAAAAAAGTTAAAAAATTTTTAGTAAATCTATTGACTTTAGATGACATCTGTGATATTTTTGATATAATGGTAAGCGTTAAACATCTGGGAAGGATGTTTTTCATTACTCAAAGAAGGAGTTTGTGAACTATGGCGAAAGCAGAAAAAAAGGTTTCCACAACGAAAAAGAATACTGTGAAGACTGCCCCCGTCGCAAAGACGACCAAAAAAACGGTCGCACCGAAGGCTAAGGCAGCCAAGGAGAAAGACAGTGTGAAACCCGCCCCTGTGGAGAAGAAAGAACCTGCAAAGAAAAAGACCGCAAAGGTCGCACCCGTTGCAGAAAAAGTAACACCCCCTGCCAAAGTAGAAAAGAAGCCCGCTAAGAAAAAAGTAGCAGCGGAGCCTGAAATCGTAGAAGAAGTGGTGTCTGTCATTGCCGAACCCGAAAAGAAGCAAAAGCGTCGCGGTCGCAAGCCGAAAAACCAGACTGCAGCAGAAGCTGCCGCAGCCGATATGGGCATTGACCCTCTCCAGATGGGCTTGGATGACGATGATGCAGACGTGGACATGCGTCCTATGTCTGATGCACAAATCGAAGAACTCGCTATGCGCGATAGCATGGTGGCAGGCTTCGGTGGCGAAGAAGATGGCGACTTGCTTGATGGCAATTTTGAAGATTCTGAATCCGTTGGTGGCGACCTCTACGACGAAGTCAAGCACCAGGGCGTTTTGAAGTCTGGTCAGATTGAAGACCACACCTTCGAAGAAGAAGCGAGCAGCCTCGACGACCAAGATGCCGCATTCGGCGCAATGATCAATGAATCCGGCCTTCGCGCCGTCTTCAATCAGTCCGAAGAAGAAATCAAGAAGCAGCGCGCCTTGGAAGACTTGGACGCATTGGAAGATCGCGAAGAATGCCGCGACCGCGTAAAGCAGTTGGTGGCACTTGCAGAAAAGCAGAGCCGCGTTCTCTCCATTGACCAGATGAATGAATACCTCCCCAAGGAAATCATCAAGGACACCGATATTGAAACCTATCTCAATATCATGAATTTGATGAGCATTCGCGTGGTCTCCGCTGAAGAATTTGAAGATGCAGTGGAAGAACAGAGCGGCGACGCAGGAGCCTCGCGCATTGACTACATCGACGACCCCATCCGTATGTACTTGCACCAGATGGGTCAGGTCTCCCTCTTGACGCGTGAACAAGAAGTTGAAATCTGCAAGCGCATTGAAAAGAGCGAAGCCACCATCGTTACCTGCTTCAACCGTTTACCCGTGGCACCTCGCTTGTACTCTCGCGTGTTGCGCGACCTTGAAGCTGGCCGTGAACGCTTTGACCGCGTCGTCACCGATAAGGACTCCCCCAACCGCGACCACTACGTGGAAGTCATGCATCCTGAACAGGACATCCTCTTGAAGATGGCCGAAGACATGACCAATGCCTATACCGAGCTCATCGCCGCAGAAGGTAAGAGCGCCAAGGCCGTGGCCGCCGCACAAAACCATTTAGACGAACTCTGCGATGCAATGTTGAAGAAGTACGACACACTTCTCTTCAAGCAGAAAATGCTTGAAACCATTTGCGGCTACGCAGAAGAAGAATACTATCGTCCCTACAAGGAACTCTTGCTCCGTCAGCGTAAGTTGAATCGTCAGGGCAAGAGCCGCAAGCGCACCCAGAAATTGGCAGAAGTGGAAGCCGAAAAGAAGGCCGTTGAAAAGACCTTTGGCATGCCCGCAGCCGACTTTATGAAGCGCTTTGATGAATTACGTGGTGCATTGCGCGATGGCGCGCAAGCCCGTAAGGAAATGGTGGAAGCCAACCTCCGTTTGGTTATCTCCATTGTGAAGAAGTACATGAACCGTGGCTTGAGCTTCTTGGACTTGATTCAGGAAGGTAACACCGGCTTGATGAAGGCCGTGGAAAAGTTTGAATACAAGCGCGGTTACAAGTTCTCCACGTATGCCACGTGGTGGATCCGTCAGGCCGCCACACGTGCAATCGCCGACCAGGCTCGCACCATTCGTATCCCCGTGCACATGATCGAAACCATCAACAAACTTTTGCGCGTGCAGAAGAAGTTGTTGCAGGAACTCGGTCGCGAACCCACCGCCGAAGAAACCGCAGAAGAAATGGCAATGCCCGTCGAACGCGTCCGCGCCGTTTGCCGCATGGCACAGCAGCCCATCTCCTTGCAGAGCCCCGTTGGCGATGGTGACGATGCACACTTTGGCGACTTCATTGAAGACAAGGGCACCGAACGCCCCGAAGACGCCGCCGCCTTCACCCTCATGAAGGAACGTATGCGCGAAGTGCTCTACTCCCTCAACGCACGCGAACGTGACGTTTTGGACAAGCGCTTCGGCCTCACCGATGGCATTCCGCGCACATTGGAAGAAGTCGGTAAGATGTTCGGCGTTACCCGTGAACGTATTCGCCAAATTGAAGCAAAGGCTCTGCGCAAACTCCGCCATCCCTCGCGCAGGAATAAGCTTGTCGGTTTCATCAGCTGATGCTGATGGGACCCTTCAGGCGGGCATCCGCACTGCGCCTCCCCAAAGGGCAGCGAGGAAACCCGCCTGATAAATGAACCCGAAGAGAAGAAAGAAGAGAAGAAAACATGAGTTTGTTTTCGTTCATCCGCCAACTGTTTGGCAAAAAGACCCCGCAGGGCCCCAAAGAACTCATTGAGATCTATGTGGGCAATCTCAGCTATGATATGAATGATGCGCAATTGCGCAAATTATTCGCCAAGTACGGCACCGTGAAGCGCGCACGCGTCATTCAGAATCGTCATAACCACAAAAGCAAAGGCTTCGGTTTTGTGGAAATGATTTATCGTCCAGAAGCCGAAGCAGCCATCAAAGCTATCCACGGCCGTAAAGTCATGGGGCGCGAATTGCGTGCAAATGAAGCCCGCAACAAGATTAAAGGCTAATCCGCCCAGACCGACTGAATGAAGGAATAACGAAAATGGCAACCGTTAAAAACCCCAAAGCAGAAAACGTGAAACTCCCCACGAATCACCCCTCCGCAGACATGACCGCAGAAGGTCTCGCTCAAGACTTCCTCTGGAACATGCGCTTCTCCCTCGCTAAGAGCGATGACCGCGCTACCGAACGCGACTGCTACAAGGCTCTCGCGCTCGCAGTGCGTGACCGCATCGTAGACCGTTGGATGGCCACCCAGGACGCCTATCGCGCAGCTAAAGTGCGTCGCGTCTACTATCTATCCCTCGAATTCTTGATTGGCCGCCTCCTCGGTAACAACGTGATCAACCTCGGTCTCGAAGACCAGTGCCGCGAAGCAATGGACTCCCTCGGTCTCGATTGGAACCGTTTGCGCGACTACGAAATGGATGCAGGTCTCGGTAACGGCGGTCTCGGCCGCTTGGCAGCATGCTTCCTTGACTCCCTCGCCACCCTCAACCTCCCCGCTACCGGCTATGGCTTGCGTTACGACTACGGTATCTTCCGTCAGCGCATCCAGCTCGGCGAACAGCGCGAAGAACCCGATAACTGGTTGAAGTACGGCTATCCTTGGGAAATCCAGCGCCCTGAATACACCTGCCTCGTCGGCTTCGGTGGTCACGTTGAACACTACACTGGCCGCACTGGTCGCGACGAATGGGTCTGGGTCCCCGCTACGCAGGTTCAGGCCGTTCCTTACGACTTACCCGTCGTTGGCTACAAGGGCACCACCATCGGCACCCTCCGCCTCTGGAGCGCACAGGCCACCAACGAATTCTCCCTCGATGAATTCAACCGCGGTGACTACATTGAAGCAGTGGAAAGCAAGGTTCTCGCAGAAAACCTCACCAAGGTACTCTACCCGAACGACTCCACCACCCAGGGTAAGGAACTCCGCCTCCGCCAGCAGTACCTCTTCGTTGCTGCATCCGTGCATGATATCCTCCGTCGCTTCCGCGAAGAAGGTCACGAATGGCGCCACCTCGCGAAGTACGTCTTCGTCCAGCTCAACGACACCCACCCGACGCTCGTCATTCCTGAATTGATGCGCATCCTCGTGGATATCGAAGGCATCGCATGGGATGAAGCATGGAAGCTCGTCCGCGCTTGCACCGGTTATACCAACCACACCGTGCTCCCTGAAGCACTCGAAAAGTGGCCCGTACCGTTGATGGAACGCGTCCTTCCTCGCCACATGCAGATCATCTACGAAATTAACGCCCGCTTCCTCCAGTCGGTCGCTAATCTCTATCCTGGTGACCTCGCACGCCTCAGCCGCATGAGCCTCATCGATGAAGGCGGCGACAAGTACGTCCGCATGGCAAACCTCTGCCTCGTGGGCTCCAGCGCAGTGAACGGCGTGGCAGCACTTCACTCTGAAATCCTCAAGAAGACCATCTTCCGCGATTTCTATGAAATGATGCCCGATCACTTCTCTAACAAGACGAACGGCATCACCCAGCGTCGTTGGCTCCTCAAGGCAAACCCCCGCCTCTCCAGCCTCATCACCGATGCAATCGGCGACGAATGGATTACCGACCTCTCCAAGCTCCAGGGCCTCAAGAAGTTCACCAACGATGCAGCATTCCTTGAAAAGTTTGCTGATATCAAGCGCGCCAACAAGCAGATCTTGGCGAACACCATCTTCAATACCCTCGGCTTCCAGGTCAATCCTGACGCAATCTTTGACGTCCAGGTGAAGCGCCTCCATGAATACAAGCGCCAGCTCTTGCTCGTGCTCTACATCATCGTGCTCTTCAACCGCCTCATCGAAAAGCCCGATCTCGACATTCATCCCCGCGTGTTCGTCTTCGGTGCTAAGGCTGCTCCTGGTTACTGGGTCGCTAAGCTCATCATCCGCCTCATCCACGGCGTGGCAGAAGTGGTCAACAACCACCCGCTCGTCAAGGGTCGTATCGCTGTTGCATTCCTCCCCGACTATCGTGTCTCCCTCGCAGAAAAGATCATCCCGGCAGCAAACGTTTCCGAACAGATCTCTCTCGCAGGTACCGAAGCTTCGGGCACGGGCAATATGAAGCTCATGCTCAACGGTGCTCTCACCCTCGGTACGCTTGACGGCGCCAACGTGGAAATCGCAGAAGAAGTCGGCGATGACAACATCTTCATCTTCGGTCTCAAGACGGAAGAAGTGGATCAGCTCCGCCCGACCTACAACTCGCGTAAGATCTACGAAACCAATCCTGAAATCAAGCGTGCACTCGATATGATCCGCCGTAACGTCTTCTCCTTGATGACGCCTGGCATCTTCGAACCGCTCTTGAAGAACCTCTTGGACTTCAACGACTACTACATGTTGCTCCAGGATCTCCCGTCCTTCATCGAAGCTCAGGATCACGTTGAAAAGCTCTATCGCAACCCCAAGGCATGGAACAAGGCTTCGCTCATGAACACCGCCAGCGCAGGCAAGTTCTCCAGCGACCGCACCATCGCCGAATATGCCAAGGACATCTGGCATCTCGATCCGTTCATCGCCAAGTAATTCTTGCGATAACGAACAATCCACAGCATACGCTCAGCAATCGCTGGGCGTATGCTGTTTTATATCGCCTTTACGCTTTTCCAACGCGTTTTACGTGAAGATGTGCTCCCCAAAGAGCGAAGTCCCCAAAAGCACAACGAAACACCGCTCCGCTAAAGAGACTTCTCACGCGCAATGATCAAAGAAGAGTCTCAGTCGAACTCAAGGCTTTATCAATATTTACATTTGAGATCAAACAATACGCTTCCGTGAGCACGATACACCTCTTGATACCCCACATCCAAGAATGGGCTCTTTTGATTCAGCCTTTTAACCCTAGATGAACTTTCCCAAACATCCCACGCATGTGTAGTGATACCAAATCATTTTAGGCATTTGCCGTCTTTAATCGTAGCTCTTGAAACATTTAATATTAGAGATTGAAACGTTTAACGTCACCCTTGGACCATTTTACATTAGCATTTAACCCATTAAATATTCTAGCTTGGAACAACTCATATCTCTTTAAAAAGTCATATCGGAAATGCTCAAATAGAGCCCTTTTGCAAAACAAGCCTTTTTGAATTAAAGAAAGGCTTGTTTCTTATTTCAAAAAGGGTTGTTTTGAAAGTGAAAAAGGGTTGTTTTCATTTTAGCCTAAAAAAGGGTAAAAAACTAAAGCGCACGGTAATCCCGTGCGCTTCAGATGGTATGAATTCGCTAATCTTAGGCAAGCTTAGCGAGAGCAGCTGCAGAACGAGCCTTTTTACGGTCGGCAGTGTTGCTCTTAATCACGCCACGCTTAGCAGCCTTATCGAGCTTGGAAGCGTAGGTGGAGACCGCAGCAGTTGCGACAGCCTTATCGCCAGCGGCGAGGGCATCTTCAACCTTGCGGCGGAAGGTGAGCAATTCGCTCTTGATGGAGCGGTTGCGCAGGTTGGCCTTTGCGGCGGTCTTAACGCGCTTGGCGGCACTCTTGATGTTGGGCATTGTCAATATCCTTGCGTTACTCTGACAAAACTATTACGAGGAATCCGTCTGCTTTCCTCATTTGTTGAAGTCGCATAGTAGCATATTTGCTATTGACATTGCAAGCACTTTTTTACTTTTTCTTGAATTATGAATCATTTAACTCTATTCATTTGCCGCTACGCGTATGCATTAATTCCGTTTTCGCGCCTCTCAATCACCCTAAAGATATCTTCTGAATAAGAATATCCTTCCTCTCTTTAGCCACCCCTACTCTCTTACAGCTTAGCTCGACACCCTAAGATGTTGTCCTCTTTTATCCGCCTTTAGTAGTGATTTCAAATAAAAAGAGAGGCACCTTTCGGCACCTCTCTTTTTATCACCTTTACGGCTTATTGGAGGATCAAGAGGAAGCGTGCGCTCTTACGATAGAGGTAGAGGCCATCGGCCTGCTTACGCAATTCGTACTCTGCGCTTTCTTCGCCATTCACCATCACAGTGCCGTTAATCTTCTGGCCACCATTCAAATTGGTCCAGCCAAGGATCTTTACGCCACCAGAAAGCGTTGCGCCTTCTTCAATGTCCAAGTTGACCGTCAGCATCACATCCTTAGCATTGTCTTCCAACACTGCAGGAAGTTCCAAGGTAGATGTGCTGACAAGCGAAGCCACCGTATCGCCGTACTGATCCTTACGAATCATCGTATTCAAGATGGAGCCAGCTTCAAGTGCAAGCGTGCCATCAATCTTCAATGTCGTAGGAATGACTTCGTTCTTGACAATGTTGTTGTCGGTAATACGCTGGCCATAAGCCGTTGCAGCAATCGCTGCACCCTTCGGCACACGCGTTGTGCGACCCATAGCACCGATTGTACCATTACCCATCAACAAGCCCTTTTCAAGGACGTCAACGTCACCAGTCCACGTTCCGGTAATTTCAGCAACAGCGTTTTCACTAATCGTGAACGTGCCAAGCGTTTCATGCGTAGATTCACCCGCATAACGGAAGTAAGCAGGGCCTTCAACAGACTGTGCGCCGTCCTCAATGGTCACGCCGATGCGAATCTCGCCCATGGTAGGCGTCTTCGCACCCATGAAGTTACCGTTGAACGCTTCCACTTCCGCGATCTTCGTGCCGCGAGCGGCGACCGTAATCGTACGATTCGAAGCCCACTTGTCAGTGCTAGGAATGATGATCGGTTCCACGCCAATCACACCTTCACCGGTAAGTGCGGAAACTTCAATACGACCATCCTCCAAGGTCTTACCCAACCACAACGCTGCAGTCGGATCATTGTTCGAAGACATCATTTCCAACTTGAATCCAGGCTTCAAGATGTTTGCATTCGGGTCAATCACAAGGTGACCACCCTGAGGCTGATAACGGAATGTGTCAACCACAATGGCGGGCTGATTCACGCCATCAATAGCTGCCAAGCGAGGAGCCAAATCAGACGACGAGGCTGCTTGAGCATTCCAAACCAACACACCTGCAGCATCCGTAGCGCCGGCATTGACCTGCATCTTCACTTCACCAGCACCCGTGCGGACACCGCCAATCGTGAGAGAGGCTTTTTCTGCAACTGTGATTTCAGGCTTGATTTCATACTGATCATCAGCCGTCAAGTTAAGGTTACCCGCTTCCACAGAAAGCGCCTTAATCTGATTGACCGTATCCGCAATCGTCACATTGCCAGTGCCAGCTTGAGTAATCGTACCCGTGCCGTTACCTTCCAAAAGACCGCCGAGATAGTAGTTCGAAGAACTCTTGAAACGCAAGACTGCATCACCTGCAACCGTAACAGGCAAGGTGAAGTCGCCCGAGAACGCCCTCATGTCACCCGTGAACTCAACCATACCGCCGAGCACACGCAATGCGCCATTACCAACGAATTCAACCGGACGGTTCACCGCCAACGAGCCCTTACCCGTCTTCAAGAAGTCACCGTTCAAGCTGAAGGTTGCATCACCAGACGATGCCTTCACCGTGTAATTCGCGACATCATTCATGACATAGAACGAACCCAAAGTCTGATCGGCAAGCGTCCAGTCCAACGTCATAGCCTCTTCAGGAATATCAGAGCCGTCCACAGGATTCGTATCCTGCAACTTGACAGACGGATTCTCTTCGGTTGTCGGCCAAGCGACAAGATCATTGATAGACGTCTTACCAGAAGGCAACCAGAAGGTATTCGCCCAGTTACCATCACCCGTCGAACCTTCGGAACCGTCACCTGCCCACGTGTAGTAAGAAGTATTGCCGAAACGCAACAACTTAACAGTCTTACCACTGTCATGCAACGTCCAGCCATTCTCTGCCCACGCCACGATGTTACCACCGAGCTGGAAGACGCCGCCACCCAAACGATTTGCGTCCGTGAAATTAAGCAACTCAATCTCTGCGGTATTATTCATTTCAGGATTCAAAGCATCCACGTTAATGGTTACGATACCCTGAACGTTTACGTCAACATCCGTGTTCACGATAACACGACCGTTTTCGCTACCAAAGACAAGCGTTGCCGAATCAGCAAAGGTCGTCGGCACAACCAAGGTTGTAACCGTCTTACCCACATCAAGCGTTGCGCCAGAAGCGATTGTCAAATGACCGACTTCAACGTTATCCTTCTGCTGAGCCAACTTCAACGAGCCGCCATTCAACTGCAAGGTTGCGCCCGAAGCAATCGTCCAAACAGGGCTTGTTGCGCTGTTGTTTTCATTGATAAGGCTAATGCCACCGTTCGGCAAGCTCAATGTACCTGCAGAAATGGTAACCGGCACATTCGCAGCAAAGTCGTTGAAGACCAACGTACCCTTACCACTCTTAATTAATGCCGTACCTTCGGCAGCATCTTCAGAAGCCGTCCAAGTACCGCCCATTTCCAAAGTGGCCGATTCGGGTACGCTTACCTGCAAGACATTATCCAATTCAGCCTGGAGCGAACCAAATACCGCAGCACCACCCGCAAAGGTTGTCACCTGACCACGAACACGAGCATCGTTGGCCGTTGCAACCATTGCACCAGGATTAAGCGTCCATTCAATATTCGACGAACCGCCTAAGGCATAAGCGCTATTCAACGCAAGTTTTGCACCAGATGCGACCTTAATTGTACGAAGTGTCGAATGAGAAGAAGTTTCAACACCACCTGCGACAATCAATGTGCCCTTCTGAACATCGTAGTTCAAGTTATGGTCAGTTGTTGCTGCAAGCGTGATTTCATTATTCTCACCCGCGACGCAAACCGTACCTGCACCAGAGATTACATCCGTAAAGGACTGCTTCAACTGCTGGTACTTGACCACATTATTAATCACAGGAATTACGCCATCTGCCACAGGGATTGTTTCAAGCGCGTAGGTTAAGGTTGCGTCCTTAGCCACATTCAAGGGCACAGGAAGGATTTCTGCAGAAGCATTGTTACTCGGCAAATCCAAGGTCAACGGATGACGGACAACCATCTCGCCTTCATCAATGCTCAAAGACCCTGTTGCACCGATACCACTATACTTAACAGGTACCTTTACTTCAAACTTACCTGCACCGAGCTTCCAAATGTCACGCGAGACAAGCAAGCTGTACAATTCATTGTAAACAGCAGGCGTCTGCGTTTCATCAAGCGTAGCACCCTGTTCAAATGCGACCGTCTTACCCGAAGCCGAAGTCGCGACCAAGGAGAGTGCTTCCCAAACACCATAATCCTGTGTATCCGCGCCATCATCAAGCGTCAAGGTTACGTCTGCTTCATTCGCCACAACACGTGCTGCAACTGCTTCACCTTCAGGGTATGTTATTGCAGCACCTTGATACATCCAGCCTTCTTCCTTAGACCAGACATCAGAAGCATCCGTCCAGGTGTAAGAAGTATTCGCAGACTTCAACCAAAGGCTCTTTGAACCTTCTTCTTCGATCACTTCAAACTTCGCATCCAAAGCAACTGCTTCAGGTGACGTGAAGTTATTCGCATTAATCGTTGTCGCCTTCGGCAAGGTCATCAAGCACTTATCTTCACCCTTGAAGGCATTCATATTCAAGAGGCGAATTGTCACAGCGCCATTGAACAAAGCTTCAGTGTTAACCTTCAACGCTTCAGTATTGCTCAAGTCAACTTCAAAGATCGTATCCTTACCGAATTCCACCTTATTGAAAGTCAACTTGCTTCGCTGTACGCCAACAACACCACTACGAACAATCGCACCCTCTTCAAAGGTTACGTCTGTCTTGTCAGTGAAGGCCACATTACCCGAGAGCTTTGCTCCTGCCTGAACTGTGATCGGCGTTGTGCGCTCAACATCATAGTTGGCACCACCAAAGGCAAAGCATGCTTCACCTTCAGCAACCACAAATGTCTGACCCCACTTACTATCACCCTTAGCAGAGAGTACACGTTCAATACGCCAGAGACCAGTACCAGTCTTTGTTAAGACATCAGTTTCAGCGCCATAGCCATCCGCATTACCGCGACCGACACGCCACTGCGATGTTAAGACTGCGCCTTCGCGAACATCAACAATACCATTGCAGACGCGCAATGCACCGCCTCCACCTTGAATAGTGAGCGTTGCACCAGGAAGCAATGTAAACCCATTGATGATATCCACGCAAGGACCACCAGAACCAGCAGAATTCAAGCCAATGGTATTGTTCAAACCTTCGGCAATCACCGATTCAAATTGGTAACCTTGCCAACCGCCATCACCATTGGGCTTATCCAAACGAGAGCCGTTCGACAAGCGCAAGTGCGGGCGATTCCAACGCTGAGTACCCTTTACAATCAAAGTACCATGATCCACCGCAACCGTTGAACCAGTCGTAAAGCCTGCGCCCGACGCCATTTCTAACGTACCACCGTCAACCAAGACTGTTGCATCGCCATCAATTGCCGTTAAAGCATTCGACAACGAGAGCCTACCTTCAGAGACGCGGAGCGGATTCTGACCACCAATCGAAATTGTGCCCGAATGTGTTAAGGTGCCCGTACCCTTCTTAGCAAAGGTACCTGCTTCACCAGAAATCGTGCTTGCAATCGTTGCATTCGCAGCAAGATCCATCCAGAGGGTACCCGCATCAACATCAAGATTGTACGGCACCGCCTTGCGGAAGATGACATCACCAGCAAGTTGCTTCTGAATCGTTGCAGAAGTAGAGCTTGTACGCGTTGCATCATCTTGCAACCAGTTCCAATCATTCTCAACCGTACCGAATGCATTTTCAGGAATGCTCACAGTGATATTCGGAGCCAAGAAGACATTCACCGGTTCAGCGAAGAAGTCTTCACTAAAGGTGACAGTTGAGCCTGCTTCCATTTCAGACAAGTCTACTGCACCAGTCGAAATCACGCCTTCCTTACCCGTAAGCGTCATTGTGCTCTTTCCAGTAAACTTCACGTAAGGCACCGCCACAGGAATGTCTGCTTCCAACTGCGTCAGCGACGAAATCGTTGCATAACGAGGCGCCTCTGCAGTCGAATCCATCCATGCGTCAGCGCGCGAAGACCCATCTGCCAAGGTGCGATTCCACCCTTCGGCGTCCGACCACTTACCCGACTTCATGCGTTCCATCACGACGCCAGTGTCACAGCTAACAATCTGAATTGCGGCAAGACCCACCTTTGCGGCAGCCTCGGCAGACAGGCCATTGTCCCAAGGAGCGATTTCCAAAGGCGAACCTGCTGGAGCTTCCAAACGGAGGTGCAACACTTGGCTGCCATCCACGAAACCAACCGACGTCAACGCACCTTCACCCACCCAAGTACTTTCCTTGGCAGCGGGAGCTGTCCAACCGTTAATCACCGAGAAGGTACGCCAGGTTGCATTGCCAACCTTCACGCGAACTGCAGGATACGTTACAGCGCCGTCCACTTCGCCAGCAAAGACAATATAGAGGTCATAGCGAGCAAACGGCACTGCGCTCACACGCACCTGCCAACCGCCCTCTACACCAGCATCTGTCAAGCCAGCTACACCACGAAGCGTTTCCGACAAGGCAGCTCCACGCTTACCAGCGAAGAAGGAGCCCATCAAAACATCATTTGCACTACCCGACAAGCGAGAGGCAACAACCTTTGCTTCGCTCACAGCATACGTCACAGTATAACGAGGAAGCTGTTCGCCATCTTCCACAGTCATACCTGCAGGAAGCGCTTCAAGATTCCAAATGGAATGATTTGCATCCACGTGTTCACGGACACAATCCGCAGTCGGGGTTGTCGTAGCATTATTCCAATAAACGCCAGCGAATGGCACCACACCGCAAGGCGCAGCCATGTCACTAATGCCAGTACCACCTGTTACAGATTCCGTGAAATTAATGTTCAACGCAGGCTGCGTTGCAGAGATGTAAACCATCACCGTTGTGTTATTCACCGAGTATTCATAGCCAATCGGCGTTACCACTTCAATCTGTGCCAGGCCAACGCCATCCTCGCGTGCCAAGACCAACGTCGGCACCCATGTGAAGCGTTTCGCATCACCCGCTTCAGGCATCGTTTCTTTGAGTAAGCTGTATTCATAGGTTACCGGTACGGGTACAGTCTTGTACTCGGTTGTCACCGCACCAGATTCATCCGTTGTTTCTACAGCCGTTACAAAGCGAATGTTTGCAAAAGAAACCGCCTTGTAGAGCACGAAGGTAATCTTTTCTGGATAAGATGCATTTTCTGCTGCGAAAGGATCGCTCGGTAAGACAAACTGCACTGTCACAGCTTCGCCTTCTAATGGATCATAATCACGCATCGTCTGAGGATCATCCAAACGATACCATGCATTCTCTGCATACCATTCAAGACGATACTTACCTGCAGTAGTGACATCATTGCTCAAATCGCGCACATAGACGACTTCCTTCATCAAATAGAGGCCGTCTTGGCGAACTTCAATAGCATAACCCTTCGTTGCCAAAGCGTCATCCAATACGAAGCGAACCGTTTCTACCGAGGGAGCTGCACTCCAGCCCATCACCTTAATCGGTGCCAATGTTTCAGCCTGCGGCACAGCGGTTTCATTCAAGGCCTTCAAGGTATACGTGCCATTTGCAGCCAAGTTCAAGCTTTCAACACTCAAAACCTGCTTACCCTGAGGATGAATTGCAAAGATTGCACCACTTTCTGCAGTCAAGGAGGCGAGCGAGAGGCCTGCTTCCACAACGGTACCAGCCTTGACCGCTACCTTTGTAGCGCCATGCGTAAAGGTCGTTGTACCACCGAGGACACCTTCCGTCATCGTCAAATCAACCTGACCATCCACGATAGGACGCGTGAAGCGCAATGCACCAAGTCCCACCTTTTCAAATTTGAAGGATGAAAGCGCATCACCATCACCAGTAGGCGTCAAAAGGTTGGCCGACACAATCAAGGTCGAACCTTCGCCCACATCCAAAGTTAAAGGCTTAGAGGCGGAACTTGTATTCCAAGGTACGAGACCATTTACGTCGCTCGAAGCAACTTCAGCGGAGATTCCTGCTGTCAACTTCTGATAGGTTTCTGCATTATCCGCATCCTTGCCAGCCTTCGGATCCGTCGGATCAGCAGCATCTCCAATGCCTGCCACCTTAATGGTGGTGCCACCAGAGAGATACATATTCTGCGTCGCAAGCAACTTTGCACCATCGCCATTCAAACGGAAACCATGCGGGAACATCTGATGACGTTCACCAAATGCGAACTCAGCCGTTGCGCCATAGCCGATTTCCAACGGGAAGGACTTGAGCAACGCTTCGTTTTCGCGATCGCGATAACCACCAAAGATCGAGCGACAGCCCGAAACGCGGAATGTTGCACCATTCTGCACAGAGACGCCCGCATTGACTTCATCTGCCCAACGCGCAGCTCCAGCGTTATTCAATTTTGTCGCAGTATCACTTTCAACAGGAAGCGCAAAGAAGACGTAATCATCCCAAGGACGCGACGCATTGTACGTACGCACCATTGTGATATCAAGCGTGGAGTTATCCTTTACCAAAATCTTACCCGAGAAGTTCTTATTCTGGAATGCAAGGCCTTCGGCACCACCTTCCATGATAGCACCAGCGAACTGGACCTTACCGCCACCAGTAATTGTCACATCACCAGCACCCGACAAGTGAGAACGCTTGCCAGAGATTTCGGGATAACCCATCGCAGAAACAATTTGCGTTTCACCAGCGCGAGGCGCTAAAACAACACCATCCGTACACCACACGCCGCAGTTCTGAAGACCTGCGTCAGTATTCGTCCACTGCTGTGCTCCCGTAAGGCTCAACGAAGCCGTCTTACGATCATCAGAAAGCGAACCGACCAAACGATAGGTGTTGTTTGCGCCTTCGATTTCGACATTCATGGCCGTAGCGACCGGCACATCATAAACCTGCTGACCGCCCAAGTCTAACGTTGCGCCAGAGAGCGTCAAGTATGATGTCACATCTGCAGCGGTAAAGCGATAGATGTTGTCAGAAGCTGTACCCGCGGCCCAAGTAATTGCTGCGGGACGAACATCGCCCAAGACCTTCACGTCCACCTTACCCGTTGCCTTGGGGAAGGTTACCGTAGCACCATTGTAGTAGACCGCAGACGTACCATTGGTGTTTACCCACGGACCTGCAACACCGTCTGCCCAAGTTCCTGAAGACTGAGCCACATCCCAAGTGACATCTTCAGCCACAGCCTTCGTTTCGAAGGTCACCGTTCCTGCGTCAACATCAACCGTCACGTCGCTGTAGATTTCACCATTCAAGCGGAAGATGACACCATCTGCGATATCAAGCTTATCAGCACCCGCCACGCGAACCGTCGTCACGGTATCAGCAGCGGTGACGGCAAGCGTTGCGCCAGCTTCAAGCTTAAGCGTGTTCGCCTTTTCCGCATCAGCGGTTGCATCACGGAGTTCCAAAGTTGCACCCGACTTCACCGTTACGGTCGTTTCTGCCAAAGATGCAGTAGCCGTTACAGCCACCTTACCCTGCGTAACTTCAATGAAACCCGTACCAGTATTCGTAGCATTCAAGACCAAAGTGGAAGCCAAAGCAGGAGCCAACTTCGTCGGAGCAGTTTCCTCGGCAGCGAATTCCACGGGGATGTTCAACGAAGCGGTTGTCTGCGTCGTCGTAATCACACCATCTTCAACAGTCACCGTGATCGTGCCATTACCATGACGATTCAATTCACTATTTGCCAATTCGAGCGTACCGCCATCAACAATGCTTGCGGTAATCGAGCGATCAGCACCATAGGTTCGCAAGCCAGAAGATCCAAGCGCCCAAACACCTGTTTCTGAAACATTAATCGTTGCCTGCGTGCCTTCCTTCCACGCCCAAATCATGGTCGTGAAGAGACGGCCACCAGAGACATTGATTGTCGCGGTCTTGTTCGAAGCGGAGTCATTATTGAACAATAAGATACCTCCAGGATTACCTGCACCTTCAAAGAACGCTTCACCGCCCGTCTGAGTGTAATTCCAATCTAAGGTGCTTGACATGTGATAATCATTTGAATGACGGAAGACATCACCCTCCTCTACCAAAATTGAGGCGGCACTATTATCTGCGTTCGCATTCGTTTGATTATTACGTGTTACCTGCTTGTAGGCAAGCGTCATCTTGGCATATGCCCCCTGGGCATGTCCCGCTTCTGTCAAGGAATAGTTACGACGCAACGTACCTTCGGAAGAAGGATTCACGCGCAACATTGGCGATGCCACGCCTTCGTTCATATCCGTGGTAATACCGCTCGTTTCACCAAGCACAAGCGTAGCGCCTGCAACGATGGTGTAAGGTTGTGCATTATTATTAAAGGATGCATTGAAGGTGGTCACGCCTGTCGGCGCTGTGAAGGCGACTCCTGCGCAGGGGAAATCAACCGTCAAGTCGCCCGTTAAGCCTTCAGCAGCAAGTGCATTCAATACAATGCCACCGTTATTCTGAACCTTGAGCGTCACCTTACCTTCACCAGCAACCATGATACTATCTGCAGTAAAGTCCACAGGAAGTGTTACGGTAACCACATCATTGTTCGCGACATTCAACACCAACTTGTGCTGAGCACCACTTGTCCACGTTTCCGTGGTATCATCAGTGGTCAAATCTTCCAAGTTAGCGTCTGTATTTACCGTATACGTAAAGGTCTTGTCTGTAGAGGTATCAGGCTGAGGCACTTCAATAATCTGGAGCGCAGCAATACCTGCATAGCGACGACCATACCAAACGCCAGGCAACTGGATTTCCAATTCACTTGCGGTCAAAACATCAGAGACCAAAGCATTGTGACCCATCACGACAGGAGCTGCCGCTTCTGGAAGATTGGTGCTACCCCAAAGCTCATCACCTGCGATGGCCAATGAAAGGAGACCAGTCCTTGCATGACGGATTTCATAAGGAACAATATCACGGCGCATCCAACCTGCAGCATCCATCGCATAGTATGTTTCGCCCATCTGAACAGGTGCATAAGCCGCACCTTCCAAATCATTAGCGAAGATCACCGCTACACGATAAGTTGCAAACGGCGCATTCTGGATACGGATCAACTGACCATTTGCGTCATCCAACCACACCTTCAGCATTGAAGTCGGTGCTTCAGCAAGCATATTCACCGAAGAGGTATAAACCTGCAAGCGCGTGTTGACGCTCTTATCGGTTGCAGCTGTTGCAATCGAAGATGCGACACCACCCATATCAGCCTGCTTCAATTCAGAAGAAGAGTAAACGCGATTAAAATCATTCCATGCCGCGACATCCACTGCATACACACCCGTTTGAGCAGGAGGTGCAATCAAAGGCGTTGAAACATTCGTGAAGTTCACAGAGACAGAACGCGTTACGCGGGTCTCTGCACGAGCCACGAGATAGAGACCATCTGCGCCCACTTCAATAGATACACCATCAAAGGTGACGCCATCACCAAAGTAAGCCGTCGGATTATAGCCCTCAACGATGGAGATACCACCGCTGATCAAACACTGGCTCATCGGCACACCGCGAACCGCGCCAGCCACAAAGTCAGGCATTGCGGCCGCCCACTTCGAGAGATCAAAGACAATGTTCGTCGCAATCGAAGTGTTGTTTGTCTGCAACAAGAGCGCAGGCTGATTACCCTGAGCCACGACACGGATTTGTTCACCCGTAAAGGTCGTGTGCGAAACCGCCACACCTTCTGCGGGCACATTCACCGAAGCGTCTGGTTCCTTTGCCCAGAAGTGATGGTAAGGATAACCATCAGCAACTTCCTGGCTAAGAGTATGCTCCTTGTCCTTCGTTAAGATAATTTCATAACTTGCCAAGACTTCATTACCCGTCAACGAAAGATAAAGGCCTTCACCCATATCACCCGCAACGAACTTAACTTCATAGTCAGTAATGGCGTTGTTCGTGTTATTGCTCAACGAAACACCCTTCAAATTGGGCGTAGCATTTTCATCAAATGCGCCCAATACGAGCGGCTGTTCAGGAAGCACCTTTTCTGCATCCGTACGATCGGCATCCAATTCCAATGCCAACACGAGCGTAGAAAGGTCTGGCAATTCTGCATTCGCGCCAGACATCACCACATAGCCACAGTCAGCCAAACGGTCACGAACAGGAATCTGCAAACGTGCACTATCTGCAAACGCACAAGCTTCTGTAGTTAAAACACCACCATCAAGTGCAAGCGTTGCATTTGTGGCGACCTTCACCACTTCACAAGCGACATCGCCAACAATTGTTACCGAGCCACCCTGAACATCAATAGTGTTCACTTCCAAAGCATTCAAGCACAAATCACCACCACGATTCGTGGCTGTACCTGCAGTCAAGAAGGGTTCTGCCTGCATCAACTTCAAAGAAGTACCTGTGACCGATTCAAAGATTGGCTCACCCGTCACTTCGCGAACTGCCGTTGCAGTATCAGCGCCCAAGGTTACCGTGCCAGACATTGCACCTAAGACGCCACCTTCAAAATTGAAGACCATCGAATCGCCAGCAGCGAAATCATAGTTTACATCCGTTGTAGCATAGTCGCGGATACCCGTTTCGCCAATCAAAAGCTTACCGCCCTTGAGGTTCACAGTTGCTTCGCACGTTGCACGGCCCTTATGAACCACAAGGCCCTTCACACGCACTTCAGCGTTATCTTCAATGGTCAAGGTAGAAATACCCGAGACCGTCATCACCGCGTCAGCCTTTTCTGCAATCAAAGCCGCATTGTCACGCACAGTCACATTCGCAACACCCTGCCAGTGTGCAAAGACCAAGCTGCTCTGCGAACCGTTCGATTCGTGATGATTATTAACGTTGCCCGTAACTGTCAAACGTGCAGATTCTTCAATCACAAAGTTGGTTGTCAAACCATCGCTATTATCTGCGAGCGCCAACTTCGTCAATGTCACAGATGCATTATCTGTAATCAACACATCCGCATTACCGATACGTAAGGTATCCGTAGCCGTTGCGCGGCTATCACCCGAGAAGGTAATCTGCGTCTGAACGCTTGAGCCTTCAATCGTTCCGCCTGTAACAGCAGAGAGGGCAACGTCACCTGTAGAGAACTTAATTCCACCGCCAGCCGCAGTAAATTCGCCAGAGAAGCCCGCCACGAAGTTACTCGTTGTACCTGGAATCGTTACATATGCAGAGCGCGAAGCATCATACGCATATTCATAACGCAATTCACCCGGCATACGCAAGACATTCGCAGGAAGCGCATCTGCGGTCTCTACCAAACGATAAATCGTATCTTCAGAGAAGATGAACGGAACACTGTTTGGCACCGTGCCAATAATACGAATATGATGACCATAACCCAAGACCTGAATCTGCATCGCCGTAGCACCAGAGAGGTCAAGCGTAACATCGCTTTCAATTACAAGCACAACAGGCTGAGTCTTATCAGGCTGGGCAGCGGGATCACCGTCCTCATCCTTCCATTCCAACTCATTCCAAGCCACCGCTTCATCTGCATCGGCAGCAGATACCGTAGCCGTCACACTAGAAATTAAGTTGTAGGCGGGCGACTTCACTTCAATTAACTGAATACCTGCCACACAAGCACGGGGACCATTAGAAGGCGAACGCGTGCTAACGAGCGCAAAGTCGCCCGACAAGCCCGTCACCACCATGGTGTTCACGCCTTCAATTAATTCTGTACGAGCGTTAGAGTCACCCCATGCACCCGGACGATTGGTCGAAGCGACCAACTCACCATTTGCGTAGGTATACCATGTACCATTAATCTGACGAGGCGCAAAGGTTGTGTTTGCGGTATCCGTAGCGCAATAGATAATTGCCTTGTAACTTGTCCACGTATCTGGCACATCAATTGAGATGTTAATGCCATTTCCGTTATCGTCTAAATAACCACGCAAGATTGCATGCGAATCGTCACGACCCGTATTGTAGACACCTCCAGCCGAGAAGTCCAACACGCCCGTCAACGTTTCCGTGGCTTTGCTCGTCGGGAGCGTTACCATCGTGACATCTTGATCTTGAGAGTTGTTACCTGCGAATTGAGACCAATATTCAGGGAGCACCTCATAGCCCGCTAAGCCAACGGGTTCCGTACCAGAAACCTGGTAGTTGCTGTTTGCCTTAAAGTTGATTGAAATACGACCCGTATCAATCAAAGCGCTATCAGGAAGCGTCAAGGAGGCAGATGCCGAAGTATCATTCTGCGTTACTGTCGCGAGCGCGCCGTACTTGAGCGGAGCTAACTGCACAACAATCTTTTCATCCAAGTCCGTGATTGTTTCAACCAATTTCACGGTCGTCGGAATCGCTTCGTACATATCCTGAGTAATGCACTCACGGCTAAAGCGAAGCGTTACATCACCCGTAGCACTCAAAGAAGCTGCCCGCAACGGAGCCTTGGAGTATGTTACAATCGCACCCACCGTCTCGGGCTTCAATAAGACATCATCCACAATACCAGGGCTATTTGCGGCAGGAGCGCCAGCAATCATCCACTGCAAACCTTCCCATGCGGTTTCACCTGCAGGAACCACGGCTTCAAAGACGCCCGGAATCTGTACAATCAAATCTCCTGTTTCAGAAAGTGCGAGAACGGCTGCATCTACAGTCTCCTCGCCCACCTTCACAGTGGCTGTCACGCCTTCAAGCGAAAGGATGTCTGTATCGGCACGATCCAAAACAACAACAGGGACACCTGCAGAAAGCGTTTCACCTTCTGGGATGGCAATCATAAAGGCTGCCGGCAATTTAAGCGCTGCACCTGCGGCCAACTTCAAGCAAGCATCCTTGGAAGCCATGAGCGTAGCACCATCCGCCAAGATGAACTTACTATTAATCGTACCCTCGCCACCGATTGTACCCGCGACTTCAATGCCATTCACTGCTGTCCAAGTCTTGTCTGCGGCAACATTGGCCGTGTGGTCAGCAGCCACAATCAACTTACCTTCATGAGCAGTTCCAGTATCAGCCTGCTCACCGAAGGCAATGCAGTGGCCACCCGCAACCGTAATCGTACCTGCGAAGTCCTTAGTTTCACCGAGGAACTTCAACACGTCGGTCGGGGTGTTTGTCGTAGCGAGCGTACCTGTACCCAAAAGGTCACCATTAAAGGTATAACCACCCGAAGTGCTCCATCCATTATTAAATGTAATAGAGCCCGTAACAATCAAGTCTGCTGTCGAAACACCCGCCTGCTTCAAATAACCAGTTGAGGTTCCAGTAAATTCCACAACAGAATTTTCATTACCAACAGCGCCGAACCAATTAGCATTATCCCCCATCGAGAGGTTACCCGTATTAACAAAGTGACCAGTCCACTTGTCGGCATCCCCCATTGAGGTACGCACATCAGCACTTTCCGGATAGTCTGGCATCACAAGTTTACCAGCACCCGTAAGTGCGCCAGAACCAATACCATTTATTAATGCCTCTACGGTTGTATTAGCAGCAATTACCGTACCACCCGTATACGTATTTGCGCTAAGCAACTTCATTGCGCCAGCAGATGCTGTGCCCTGGAAGCCAAGCTGACCTGCGCCAGAAATAATCGCGCCAATGGAGAGGTCTGCTGTATCCTTATAAGATAAAGTACACAGAACGCCTTCGTTCAGTGCAACTCGTGCAGCATCTGCCACCAAAACGGCATCCATGGTGCAGTTCATGGTGCAGTTCACACCCGCTGCAACTTCAAGGTCCGTAAGGGTCACCACAACAGGTGTACCACTCGGGATGGAGGTGCCGTCAGGGACAACGTCTGCCTTCGTTACCACACCACCATTCGTACCGCGCACAAGCACCTTAACGAATTCCACAGGGAAGTCAAAGACAAATTCACCTGGCGTAGGTTCGCCATCCACAGGAGCATCACCAAAGTCAATAATCATGCTCATGGGGCTCGTTGGATTCGCACCGAAGGGTCCCTCATCCCCTGCAATCAAAGCAGCCGAAAGTGAGGGATAATCCGCAGTATTCACGGTATATACCGTTGCTGCGATCTTCGCCTTCAATTGAAGCGGCGTATAGCCATCTGCATCAATATCTCCCGTCATTAACTCAAATTCACCGACAGCATCTTCACCCGTTACATTCAACGTAATTGCCACGCTATGGAGATCTGCGGGAAGCGTCTTTACTTTAAATAAGGTAAGGCGATCCGTAGCCAACGTCGGAATGCTTTCAGATACGACAGTCAAGGCATTCGGAAGCGCGCCCAACGTTTCAACCGACAACACACCCGTCGTAACGTCAAGCGTCACGCCATCATTCAAGACTAACGTGCCATTAATCTTACCAGCGCCTGCCAACGTCTTGTTAGCAGAAACAATTACTTCGCTTGCCGTCCAAGTGCCATTTACCTTAGCAGGATAGGCATAATCAGCATGCACCAAAATCTTGCCAGGATTCTTTTGATTTACTGCTGTATCAGCAGCGCAGAAAGTAATTGCACGATTTGCACCTTCAATCGTCATGTCGCCCATGAAACCTGCGATATCTCCAGAGAAGCGCACTGCATCTGTCGGATTACCGCTCAATTTCACCAAGCCATTCCCTGTTACAGCCCCTCTAATGGTGTAACCATTATTCGACGAACCGTTTGTATTGTGTAATGTACCATTTACATCAAATTTCGCGTCCGCTGCTGTACCATTTGCAAAATAACAGGTGAGTGTTTCACCCTCCAAAATTTCAATCGTTGTATTTGGATCAGAGAGGTTCGCTAAATTCCAACCATTAATCGTCTGCGTCAGAATTTTTGCCGTACCTTCTCCAACAATCGCCTGCGTCCAAGTACCTTTCAACTTTACCACAGAGCCACTATCAATCGAAAGCGTCGTACCAGATGCAGTTGTATTACCTTCAATTGTTAATGTGGTATCCACATCTTCGGCCACACCATCTGCCTTCATCACGCGAAGCGTTACAGCTCGCGTAGTCGCATTGTTCGTTGTTACATAACCAGAGAAGGTTGAAGCCTTCGACTGCTTTACAGTAATAACGCGAGATGCGCCAGCGTTATCACCTAAGTCCGCACGGAAATAACCCGTACCAGAGAGCGTACCAATCGTAATACCAGGTGCAGCCGAAACAACAATACCATTTGTACGATTGTTTTCAACTGCAAGCGGAGTCGTGAAACCTGCAGGAATCACATAGTACCCATTATTTCCTGCAAATTCCAAGATGCCCGAGCCTACCAAACGCGGAGCCTCTGCTGTCCCATATGCAGTGCTCGTCTCTTCATTCAAGTCCCTGCCTGGCACAAGACGTAAACGACCATTCACGACCACAGAACCTGTTGCAGGGAAATTGGCAATCGTTGTAGCTTCAATCGTAGCGCCAGCATCAATCGTTGTACCGCCCGAATAGGTGTTGTTTGTGCCCGTAAGTTTCACCGTACCAGCGCCAACAACTTCCAAACTCGAAGAACCACTATACACGCCACCATCATACTTGCCCGAAAGGGTCAAGATTTTGCCTTCTGCGACATCAAGGGTAAGTTTGCCACCATTGTGCGAACCGATATTACCCTCAATTGTGGCATTGCCTTCTACCGTAATCGTATCGCCCGAGAACCAGTCATACGCATAGTTATAACCTGTGCCACCTGCACCCTTCAAAAGTGCGCCTTCACGGAGCGTGGTGGTCGTTCCCGTCGGCAAGGACCAACGAGCCGTACCTGTTACTTCCAAGGTGCCCGCAATATCAAGCGTCGGCGAGCCATTATAATTCGGGCCGTCGCTCGTACCATTCTTGAGCGTAGCTCCTGAAGCCACCTTCACGGTGCCTGAGAGTCCTGTGCCTTCAAGATTAAAGGTCGTTACACCTTCAACAACATCAAGCGTAGCACCTGATGCGATCTTATTTGCCGCTGAGCAATTGAGATAGCCCTTAGTGGTCAACGTACCACCATTCGAGATTTCAATCTGCTTATCAAATTCAAACGGAGTTGCTTCCGTGCCACCCGTCACGACCAACTTACCACCGATGAAAATCTTATTGCTTGATGCCAAGGTTTCGGTCGTCAAGGTATTTGTGCCTGCGATCGTCAATTCGCCACCCGAAATCGAAAGCGCTGGAATCACGACATCCGCATCCACCGTCAACGTCGTTGCGCCTGTCAACTTCACTTCCACGGGCGTCGTAATTGTACCCGTAGGAGCAGATTCAATCGTAGCGCCATTCAACTTCCAATTCTCGGCAGTAGACCAAAGATTTTCTGCACCAGCTGTAGCGGTATAGGTGTAAACCGTCTGTTCAGGCATCGTAATCTTCGTGCCATCAACCGTACCCTTCACTTCGTTACCATTCGGTAACACGAAGTAAACAGACGCCGTATCGTCTGCCAAGGTTACAGTTGTCAATTCCGTAGCACCATAGCCATCAACCTTCACCTTCAAGGTGCAACCTGCCGGCACCGTCATCGTACCGACTTGATCCTTCGTCAAAACAAGGACACCATTATTGCGCATCGCCAATGCGCAATCCGTTACCGTGGTGTGCGTCAAATCAAGCGTTGCGCCATCAACCACAAGAGAACCCATACCAGAGAAGGCGTTCGTTGGAGCCGAATCAGCATTGAAGACAACTTCACCTGCAGAAATTGCGATTGGCTTCGATGTGCCCCCATTCCAGAGCAACTGACCTTCGCCAGTCTTTGTAATTGATGTCCCATCTGGAGTTGTGACGGTCACCTTCACATCCAAGGTTGCACCCGAAGCAACGTCAATCACACCGCTTTGAATGAAGAGCGTATTGGTCGCCGAACCATCTTCGCGATACTCAATCGTATTATTACCCGTAGTAACAATAATCTTTGACGCATCCCCAGTTTGAATCACAAGACCTTCGCTCGCATATGCGGTTGCGGCACGCGAAAGTTGAAGTTTCGAACCGTTTGCCAGTGTAACGGACTGGACTTTGATATGACCACCACCCGTTGCCGTGGTTCTCAAAATACCATTGTCCAAGACCACGTGCGGGCCATTATCTCCATTGAACGGATTCACGCCGGTCAATTCAATCACACCGCCATTCGTTGCCTTAATGTAACCATTGTGAGGCATACGGTCAGCGTTCTGATTCGCATTAAACTTCAAAACCGAGCCTTCACCCGTCACGAGGATGGGCTTCTCAGCTGTGGCAACCACCGAGGTCATCGTCGCATTGACCAACATCAAGCCTTTTGCGATTTCCAATTGATAGCCGTTGAGCGCAGTGACATCACCAGGATTCCAGTCTTCCTCACAGGTCTTACGAATCTTATCAACCCCCACAAACTTTGCGAATGGAATACGACTATACCAATCTGCAGCATTGTACGTGGTCACACCCGTGACAGCTGTGGCATCAATGGTCGCGATATTTGCTATCGCTTCGGTTGTTGCAACAATCGTTACAGAACCCTCACAAACAAGTTTTAGTTTTGCCAACGAAAGCGTGCCATCAATCGTGAACGTTGCGCCATCAACCAACGTTACTGTAGCGCTATCAAAAGCCGTCGGCTCAAGTGGTGCTTCATTCCATGTGAGATTCGAAAGCGACACTTCAGTCGCATCAGACGAGGCGGTAAAAGTCTTTGATTCAATCTCCGATGTTCCTGTATTGATAATCTGCATTGCAAAGAGGCCGCCACGAACAGCATCACCCGTGCCACTCGTACCATGCGTCAACAAGGTTACATCACCCGAAAGGTTGGGGATAACCATCACGTCAACACCTTCGTTACCGTTTGCAGTAGCCGTTGTGCCCCATGTTGAAGACTCAGTAACGCCATCACCAAAGATGAGCTCTCTATTCTCGTCATAGGAATAGAAGGTCTCCATGCTACCACTGGTCACCTTAACAGGTCCCCAAACCTTGCCTCCATTATCGGTAGCCATGTAAAGCACCACGGCATATTTCGAATACGGAACACCCGAAAGACTCAAATTCCATTGACCATCAAAGTATCCACGATTAACACCGCCCAACTGTTTAGGCGCCGTATGAGACCACCCGCCGCCCTTTCCATTTACAGTTACCGCAGTCGTTGTCAATTGAATACGGTCTTTATTCACGGGGCTAGTAACAGAATCGGCCAATGCATTCCACGCGCTACCATCTACTCGTGCAGAAAGCCAACCATATCGCGTACCAGTGCTAAAAGTATCATCACCATAAGCAGAATCAACGCGGAAGCTAATCGAATCACGTTCAGGTTCTGCAATCGTTCCTTCTCCACTTGCAGACGTCCAACGCGTATTCAAATCTACGCTTAAAGTCTTCCCTGCTGCAACTTCAATCGTGTCCAAACGCGCAGGGATTGCAGTAATATCTACATCGGTATTAACGCTCAAGGCGCCCTCAAGTTTATTCGCGCCAATGAAGGTAATCTTACCTGTGCCGCTCAAGACTACTTGATATGCGGAGAGCGGCAAGTCCATCGTGATCGTTACATCAGCGTTCGCGACCATCTCAACAATCGTCGTTACGCTGCTCGTAATATTCAACGAAGACAAGAGTGAATCCCCTGTGAGTGTTACGGTTTTACGTGCCAGCGCATTTTCATAAGCGTCATAAGCAGCCTTCACTTGTTCAGCTGAAAGCGCCTCATTGTAGATACGAACATCTGCTGCGGAAATCGAAAACGATCGATCGGCGCCACCACTTGTAGACGGAGAACACCCCCAAGCAAAGTATGTCATCTTCGCAGTGTCAGACTTTAAGCTCGCCCACACCGTAGACTCAAGGGTTGTCATCTTTAATTCGCCATTGATGTAACCCTTTACCGTTCCGTTTTCTTGAACAACGGTCAACAACTGCAAATTGCTTGCAGAGAAATCGTCGGCAGGAATAAATCTGGGGTCGGCATTTGTATATAACCCTTGGTTAGTGCCATAGACGTACAAACCGCCATTCGTGTTTTCTTCCAACTTGAATTGGTGCGAACTATCCGCGAAACCACATACGTCTCTCCAATTCGGATTGGTAGACTTCTTGGTCCACATTGAGAAAGTAAAGTTCTTTGCAGGAACACCACCTGAGATGTCATTATCTGCATTAATCACCTTACCGCTCACCGTATAAACGGTTTTTCCATAGACTTTTTCGCTCGTTGCAGTACCGCCTGTACCATCCCAGGTGTACACAGGATCAGGCACCGTCACATCTGCGCGTGCATCAAGAGCTACTGATGCGGCACTCAGCAATACTGTGCAAGGTAACACCTTTGCACTGGCACTCAGAAGGGTTTTAATCCATGTCATTTTCATAGTTGGGCTCCTCAGGCAATGGGGGCTAATGTGGGTCCATTGCCATGCTCAATTGTCAGCTGAAAAATTCGGTTGGAAGGGGTGGAAAATTTGTTTTCGCGTACAAAAAGAGGCGTACACGCGTGGTCACGCGCGTATAAAAAAGTAGCAATCAGACGCTGAATGGGCGCCTTCTTGATTGCTAATTTTGTCTGACTCTTCTGTCGCATCATTTTCCTTAAGTCTTTGATATGCAATGTGTTAACCAATCCTTTTCGCGCTTCTTTTTCCAGAGGCGTTGGGTACAAGTTACACGATTCGTTTACGGCATATCTCGCACTACACTATTAGTTTATCAAATCTAGGTCTGTGCGCAAACTTTTTTCTTTCTTTAATAAAAGCGGGGTGCGCTCTTGTGCATGCAGTTGGAGACAAAAATCAGCAGAGGTTCATGGGCTTTAAACGGGCGATTTGAATGAGGATTTTTGAGGCGGTTGAGGTGGGAACATTTGGGTACATTTCTTTTGCTCTCAAATTGGGTGATTTTTGAGCACCCAATTTCATCATTTTAAACGCCAATTTTGTGCGCGTTTTTGGAGTTCTTTTTCTCCTTATTTTTCGCAAAAAATTAGATCTTTTTGAACCGCCGTTTTTCAAACACTTTTTCGCGTTCTTTTTAGCGGTTTAAATCGCACCCATCTCTTTGCATTTCTTTTCTAACAACTCTTTTATTTTAAAGTATTTATTCTTTTCCTCTTTTCTTAAAATCTCACCATTTTCTCTTTCTTTTTCACAGTCTTTTTCGGGCGTTTTTTCGTCCGCTTTTTGAGGGGTTATTTGAGGGTGTTTTGAAAACAACCCTTTTTCAACTTCAAAACAAGCCTTTTTGATTTTGAAAACAACCCTTTTTGAAGTCCAAAACAAGCTCTTTTCAAAATGAGGTTTGTTTGCCTTCTCATTTTAGGTCACTTTTCTGTTTTCAAAAGGTCGCGTGGTTGATCGCTTTTCGAATGAGTGCATTTGACTGTCGCGCGAGCTTGTGCGTGCGCATTTAATTATTGATGTAACGCGTCCTTTTTTGGTATGCTTTAGGTGTACCTGATTAGATACTTTTTAAGGTGGTATTCAGATGATAACGAAGTTCTCTTGGGAAACCATTTTTAGACTCGCGGTGCTCGCATGGGTGGCTGCAGTGGTAGGGTGCGCCTTTTTACCACTACCCTTGGTGGTGCGTTTGGCAATCATTGCAGTATTAACGATTGGCGCAATTGCCTTTTCTGCGCAGCGAACATGGTGGCGCAAGCGCGTGTCTGCGAAATTACCCGTCTTTTTGATGTTGCACGCCGTTTCTGACGATGTGCAAGATGAGGTCTGTCCTAATAACACCATTCGTCCAGCGGAATTAGAGCGTTTGATTGTTGATTTAAAGACGGCTGGATATGTCTTTCAGACTGCGACCGAGGCTGCAAGTGCGCCGATGCCGCGAAGCATGGTGATGACCTTTGATGACGGGTTTGTTGATAATTACACCGATCTCTTCCCAATTTTGAAGCGTCACAATGTGAAAGCAACCTGCTTTATTACCAATCGCGGCGAAACAGATGCGCACTTCCTCACGCCGGCACAAGTGCGCGAGATGCACGCTTCTGGACTCGTTGAATTCGGAGGCCACACGGCAGAGCACACCGTTTTAGATGGCTTAACGCCCGAAGCCTCAGACGAAGCGATTCGCAAGAATGTTGAGTGGTTAACAGATGTCTTAGGGTGCGCACCCCAAAGCTTCGCCTACCCTTGCGGAGGTTATAACGACACTGTCGTCGCGCAAGTTCAGGCAGCGGGCTATACATATGCCTTTACGATGCACAAACGCATGCGTCCCGTTGCGAAAGCGCCTCTTCTGATTCATCGTCAGATTATTCCGCGCGGCAAAACCCCTTTACAAAACTATCTCCTCGCCACCCGCGGTTACTGCCGCCTCTAAGACGAGCGGATTTCGGTTTCATTTTTAACGCTTCTCACAAACTTTTAAAACTTCACATCTTTAGAAAGGTAATTATGATGAAAAAGATTCTTTCGTTTTTGGCTTTTGGGGCACTCTTGGCTGGGTGCGTTGAGGTTTCTTCGCGTCAGTTGGTTTTGCCTGAGGGTGATTTGTTGTCAACGCATGAAACAAAGGCGCGTTTTGAAGGCTTGAAGGAGGTGCCGTGCCAACATCTCACGGCTGATTGCCCCGATGCTTGCGAACATGGTGGCGTGTATGCTGTTTTCTCGATTGTGGAATACGTTGAATACAAGGCACTTTCGGATATGGGCGACCCCAAGCAGGATACGTTTGCAGTGCGCGTAAAGCTTCGTAATGGTAAGCCTGCTCCCGAAACGGCATCTGCTGTGCGTTTGGTGATTCAGAATCTTGACGTTGGCCAGACGGTGAATTTGGACTGGGTGCACATTTACTGCATCACGGAAACGGCAAATTATCCCGAACGTATCATTACGCGCTTAGCGGAATAATCTCATGAATACGACCGAACCTTTGAAGGTAATGATTGCCGCCGGAGAGGTCTCTGGCGACATGTATGGTGGTGCATTGATTCGGGCTTTGCGTGAGCAATTTCCCAATCGCGCATTAGATGTGCGCGGCATGGGCGGCGATGCAATGGCTGCCGAAGGCGCAAAGATTCTGCATCATACCGATGCTTTAGGCGCGATGGGATTGGGCGAAGTGCTCGCGAAATTGCGTTATTTTAAGCAGGTTATGAAGGATATGGTGAACTTGGCAGCCACATGGAAGCCAGACGTCCTCATTACGTTGGACTACTATTCCTTCAATATCGCACTCGCTGAAAAGGTGAAGGCCTTGGGCGTGCGCACGGTGCATTACATCTCACCGAAGGTGTGGGTATGGCGAAGTGGCCGCATTTATCGCATGGCAAAGGCATACGACTTGCTGCTCTGCATCTTCCCCTTTGAACCAGCTCTTTATGAACCTGCAGGTCTGCGCGCAATCTATGTGGGTCATCCGCTCGTGGAACAGGCCACTGCCACGCGCGCTGAAGCAGATCCGAAATTGCCGTGGGATGCAGGCGAACGCATTGCCCTCTTGCCAGGATCGCGTTCGGCAGAGATTCGCTCGATTTTGCCCACCTTCCTCAAGGCCGCGTGTGAAATTGAAGCCGCGCAGAATGGGAATTGTTCCTTCATTATTCCTGTGCCCACGCCAAAGATGCGTATTGAAGTGGAGCGCGTCCTTCTCAAGCATGCTTGCCCGCGACATTTGGCGGTGATTGACGGCAATGCGCGCCACGTGATGCGTCAGGCAAAGGCCGCAATGATTGCCAGCGGCACGGCTACGCTTGAAGCGTGTCTGATGAATTGCCCCACGGTTTTGGCCTATCACGTGAACATCATCACAGAATTGATGGCGCGAATTTTGTTGCGCGCATCTTTCCGTTTTGCGGGTTTGGTGAACATTATTGCTGGTAAGGGCGTGATGACAGAATTGCTGCAACGCGATTTTACGGCGCACAACACCGCCAAGCATCTCTTGCCCTACTTGAGCGACACGCCTGAACGTCAGGCCATTTTGGATGCGTATGCTGACGTGCGCGCCCAACTCGGCGAACCTGGCGCTACGGAACGCACCGCAAAGGCAATCGCTGACTTACTTTTGAATCGTTAATAGGGTTAACCTAATGGAAAAGCAACTTCAATGTGTACGTGCGGCGATGGTCGCAGTGGTAGGACGAACCAATTCGGGTAAGTCCACGCTTGTGAATCGTCTCGTGGGTGAAAAAGTTTCCATCGTTTCTGGCATGGAGCAGACCACGCGCAATCGTATCCGCGGCATTTTGACTGAATCTCGCGGTCAATTGGTCTTTTTGGACACGCCTGGCGCACACAAGGCCGAAAACGAACTCGGCACATTGATGAACAAAATGTCGCGCACAGCGGGTGAAAACGCCGATATCTTGTTGGTCGTTTTTGACGGCGCATCGCCCGTACGCATGGAAGACGAGGGATGGATGAGCCGCGCACTCTTTGCAGAAATCCCCACCTTCTTCATCCTAAACAAGGCCGATGCAAGCGATTACAATCCCATTGCCTTTAAGGACGCGTGGGCACGTTTGCAAGAAACCAAAGGCGCCACGCGCAAAATCCCGTGGTTGGAACTCTCCGCTGGAGAAGGTGCAGGATGCGATGTGCTCTTAGATGCGCTCTTTGATCTCGCACCCGAAGTGCCTGAATTGCTCTTCCCCGAAGACATTGTCTCCGATTTCCCGCGCAAATTAGCCATCGCAGACATCCTGCGTGAGAAGTTGATTCGCAAGCTTTACCAAGAGGTGCCGCACGAATTGGGTGTGCGCATTGACACGATTGAAGAGCTTCCAGACAACACTTGGACTGTCAATGCTACCATTTTGGTGAACCGCCCCTCGCAAAAAGGCATGGTGATCGGCAATAAAGGCCGCACCCTTCGCGCAATGCGCCGCGCTGCAGAGCCCGAAATTGCTGAAGCCTACGGCTTAGATGGATGCAAAATCGTGCCATTTGTGCGCGTTGAACCCAAGTGGTTTAAGAACCATTTCATCCTTAAGGAACTCGGCTACGTTGGCCATTCGTAAGTCGCTTTTTAACACACTTTTTCACGTCTCACAATCCAGAAAGAAGGTTTACCATGGAAGATCCCGCTTACGTCACCGCTCAACCTGTCCCGCTTGTTTATGAGAAACCGAAAAAGCGTGGCTTGGGATGCTTTTTGGGCTTTGGATTAGGTTGCTTTGCGAGCATTTTGCTCTTCTTTGGCGTCCCCGTTTTGATGGTCTTCCTGCTTGGTAAAGTTGTAACCACCGAAGTAAAGACGCAATATGAAAGCTTGATGGCTGAGGCGGCAAACCTCACCCAACAGGTGGATGAAGGCAAAATCCCCGTCTTACGTCTCGAGCTCAATGGCGTCATTACTGGCGAATGGGAAAGCCCTTGGTACACCGATCCCACAAGCGATGCTGCCGTTTTGGATGCGATTCGCGCTGCATCCGCAAATGAAGACATTAAGGGAATTCTTTTGGTTGTGAACTCCCCTGGCGGTTCTGTTACCGCAAGCGATAATCTTTACCACGCTTTGGAAGTCTTTAAGCAGAGCCAACCTGGGCGCAAGGTCATCGTGACCGCAGGCGACGTTCTCGCTTCTGGCGCCTACTATTTCGCAATGCAAGCCGACTGGATTCGCGTGCAACCCACCACCGTGATTGGCTCCATCGGCGTGATTATGCCTGGCATCAATCTCTTTGGTCTCGCCACGGGCATCGGTATAAGCGACAACTCCATCGCTTCGGGCGCATCTAAGGATATCGGCAACCCGCTTAAGCCCGTCAATCCCGCACACAATGCTGTTTTACAGACCATCGTTGACGGCCTCTACGCACGCTTCGTTGAAATCGTAGCCAAGGGCCGCAAGATGCAGACAGAAGACGTGAAGAAGATTGCAGACGGTCGTGTCTTCACCGCCACGGATGCATTGAACTTGCGCTTGGTGGACGACATCGGCTACGAAGACACGCTTGACCCGCGCATTGCAGAACTCTTCGGTTGCAACATTGAAGACCTCTATCTCTACGAAAACGAAGATGAGGCCACGCCTTTCAAGGCCTTCTTTAGCGCATTTCCAAAAGCAATCGGCAAATCCTTTACCGAAGCCGTGATGCGCCAGGATTCGACTGTCCCGCAATATCGTTGGTAATCTATGGCAAAAGTACGACTTGACCAACTTCTCGTTCGCCGCGGCCTCACCGAGTCTCGCGAAATGGCCCAACGTCTTATTATGGCTGGCGAAGTCTTTGTCGCAGGACAAAAGGCAACAAAAGCTGGGCATACCTATGCAGAGGACGTGGAGGTTACGCTCGCTGCCAAGCCTCGATTCGTTTCGCGTGGCGGTGAAAAACTGCAAGGCGCCTTTGACGTCTTCCCTTTAGATGTGACAGAACAATGCTGTTTAGACGTAGGCTCTAGTACGGGCGGCTTTACTGACTGCTTGCTCCAACATGGTGCACGACGAGTCTTGGCCGTAGACGTCGGCACTAATCAACTGCATTATCGTCTGCGCACTGACCCACGTGTGTGGAGTAAAGAGCAGTTTAATGCGCGCTATCTCACGCCGGCAGACCTTCCAGAAGAGCCCACTTTTGGCGTGACTGACGTATCATTCATCTCCCTAAAGCTCATCTTGCCGCCAATGGTCGCATGTTTAGCGCCTGGAAGCCAAATTATTTCGTTGATTAAGCCCCAGTTTGAAGCAGGCCGTAAAGACGTGCCACAGGGCGTGGTTCGTGACGAAGCGGTGCGCCAACGCGTGGTTGAAGAAATTCGCACCTTTGGTACAGAAGTCCTAAAAATGGAATGGCTTGGATGTGAACGCTCTCCACTCTTAGGGCCTGAAGGAAACGTTGAATTTCTCGCTTGGTGGCGCACCCCCACCGAAAGGATTTCCGAATGAAGCCATTCTTTAGCACATTAGCGCTTTCGTTGATGTTGGCATTGCCTTTCACGGGAAAGGCGGCCACCTCTGTCCAATTGCAAGACCCAGAATCCACTGTATGGGATGCAGGTTTAGATTTGCGTTTGCGTTGGGCAGGGTCCGACAACTTCCCGAATACCTCTCACGGCGAAGCGCATAGCAATGACTACTTCCGCATCCGCACACGCTTGTGGGGCAAGGTCACGACCGAACGCATCGACGGTTATTTGCGCATCACAAACGAATTTCGTCACTACCGTTCGCCGCACACAGAAAAAGGCCGTCAACGTTTTCCTGACGTGACGCTCATTGACAACTTGTACCTCACCTTCAAGGATGTCGGTGATCTCGTTGATGTTAAGATTGGCCGTCAGGATTTGAAATTCGGTAAAGGCCGTATTATTAGCGAAGGTACGCCATGTGATGGTTCGCGCACAACCTACTTTGATGCGGTTCGCTTAACCTTCAAATTCCACGAAAAGCGCACCTTAGACGCCTTCGCACTCTACATCGCCCGTGAAGACTGGATGCCGACATTGGGTCGTCGCCACGATGCGCGTAGTAAGAACAAGAAGAGCTACCACGAAGATATCACCGGTTACAATCAAAACGAATATGGCGCAGGCCTCTACTACCAAGACCGCTCTGTTGCTGAATTTGGTTGGGATTTGTACTATGTCTTCAAGGGTGAAGAAGGAAGCAAGTCCACAGTTTTGGGTGAAGAAGATCCCTATCATACACATACTGTGGGCACACGCCTTTTACCTCGCTTTACGGAAACCCTTTCTGGCGAAGTTGAACTCGCACTCCAAGCGGGTGATGACCAGTTGTTTGCAGGCATGGCTTATTCGGGCATAACGTATGCTCCCAAGCATCAATTGAAGCCGACCTTTACCTTGGCCGCGCTTTATCTCAGCGGTGATCGCGGCGCAGGTCGCGGTAAACACGCGTGGCATTCTGTCTTTAACCGTGACACGGCGCTCGGTGATATGGTTGGCGCGATGTACAACAAGTATGACCACACCAACTTGCTTTATCCGCACCTTTCCATCGGCCTCGTGCCTACTGAAGGCCATAGCCTCTTAATGACCACAGGTCCGCTCTTCGCGCCTGTTGAAGAAAGCGACCCTGCAGGTGGCAATTACGGCCATTTCCGCGGTTATCACTTCCGTACGTACTACATCATCAACATCGGCAAATTCCTTGCTGAAGACACGATTTTTGAAGACATCCAATTCCGCATGTTAGGCGAATTGATGACCAAGGGTGATTACTACCGCGAAGGCCAGGATAACATTGGTTACTACGCAGAAGTTCAGTTAACTTGCGCCTTCTAAACCACGTATCACGAAAGCGTTTTCCTTATGAACGATGTCATTTTGGTTGTAGAGGATGAAGAAGCGATTCGCACCATCATTACGTTGAATCTGCAGGCTGCAGGTTACACCGTAGAAGAAGCCTCTGATGGCACGATGGCATTGGAGAAAATCAAGAAGGTGAAGCCGAGTTTGGTTTTGCTGGATTGGATGTTGCCTGGCCTCAACGGCATTGATGTCTTACGCCACATAAAAGCCGACCCTGCATTAACGACAATCCCTGTCATTATGCTCACGGCCAAGAGCGAAGAGAACGACATCGTCCTTGGCCTTGAGATGGGCGCGACAGACTACGTCACAAAACCCTTCAGCAACAAGGTGCTGATTGCTCGTATTCGCGCGATTCTCCGCAGAGGCGATGCCGCAGAACCCGAGACGAATATTCGCTACGTAGGCCTTACGTTAATCCCTAGTCAACGTCGCGCAGAATTAGAGGGCGTAGAACTCTCGCTTACCGCTGGCGAATTTGACCTCCTTGCGCTTCTCAGCGCTCGCCCAGGACACGTGTACACGCGTTCGCAAATCGTAGCGCGCATCAAGGGCGAGGGATATCCCGTGACAGATCGTGCTGTGGACGTGCAAATCGTGGCCTTACGTCGCAAACTCGGCACCTTTGGCGAACGTCTTGAAACGGTTCGCGGTGTTGGCTATCGTATGCGAGGCTAAGATGCACGCTTAAGACGGAGCATCGGGCATGAAATTTAGAAGACGCGACTTTGAGTTTTTACTCGTCCCTCTCACCATCTTAGCGGTGGTGGCGGTGGCGGTCATCTTGCTGCTCTTTCAGTTCCGCTCCTTTGAACACTCCTACATGCGCGAAGCGCGTGAATCGCTCTCTCAGCAGACGCAGTTTATCTCGCGTGTGCTATTACCTGACTTACAGGAAGAAAACACCGAGGCGGTTTCACACTACTTCCGCGTCTTCTATGGAAAACCCTTCCGCATTACAGTTATTTCTAAGAATGGCGTAGTCGTTGCCGATTCAGACGTTGACGCGACGCAAATGGAGAACCATGCCAATCGTCCCGAATTTAAGAGCCCAAATAACGAACAGTTCTTTGAGCGTTATTCTGAGACGATGAAAAAGCACCTGCTTTACTACATGATTCGCTTGCCAGAAGGATGGATTATTCGCGCATCAATGCCGATTGATGTCCTTGAAGCGGCAATCCAAGATGTTCAGGAAACTGCCTTTTTAGCGATTGGGCTTGGCGCGCTTTTAGCGGCCTCCATCGCAGTCTACCTCTTCTTACGCGTGGCACCGCATTTCAATGCCTTACAAGCGGCCGCTTCGGCCATCGCAAGTGGTGACCTTAGCGCAATCATTCCGCGTCCTAAAAGCGGCCTTTTACGCGAACTTTCTGCCGCGTTAAGCGCGATGTCTAAGCAGTTGAAGGCGCGCATTCATGAACTTGACCGCGAACGTAATGAATTCGACACGCTCTTCAATACGCTTCGCGAACCGCTCCTCTTGCTCGCGCGTAGCGGCGAAGTCCTCTCTGCAAATCGCGCTGCAGAACGTCTTTATGGCGCGGCAATCCGTGATGGCATCTTTTGTTTGGATGAGCGCATTAGCCCTGAATTAAGCGAATACGTGCGCACGGCATTCACGGCTACCGAACTTCACGGTCGCGAAGTCTCCTTTGATGACCGCGGCGTGCAACGTTCGCTTTTGGCGCGTGCGGTGAAGATGGAGCACCGTGGTGCGTTGTGCCTACTCTTGCTCTTAACCGACCTCACAGACTTGCGCAAACTCGAAGGCTTCCGAACAGACTTCGTGGCAAACGTTTCACACGAAATTAAGACGCCGCTAACAGCTATTGTTTCTACGGTAGAAACGCTCACAGATATGCCGTTAAACGAGGCAGGGCGCGCGAAGTGTCTTGAGATCTTAAATCGCCAGGCCCGCCGACTGAATGTGTTGGTGACCGACATCTTATCGCTCGCTGCGATTGAACGCCGCCAAAGCGCACGAAAGCGCGACTTCACAACGTTGCGTTTAGATGCTGTGGTACGCGACTCTGTAATGCTCTGCCAAGATGATGCTGAGCGGGCGCAGATTGCGCTTAGTGCGAATCAACCCCTTCCTGAAATCTCCCTTCGCGGCGATGCGCAGTTGCTTGAACAAGCCATCATCAACCTCATTACGAATGCAATTCGTTACTCTGGCTCGACAACGATTCACGTTTCGCTTTCACGCACAGCCCATCATGCAGCCATTACTGTGACAGACTACGGGTGTGGCATTGCCGAGGAACATTTACCGCGCCTCTTTGAACGTTTCTATCGTGTGGATCGTGACCGTTCACGCGAACGTGGCGGCACGGGTCTGGGCCTTGCGATTGTGAAGCACATTACCCTTCTTCACCGTGGTCGCGTCGCAGTGCATTCTACCCTTGGTAAAGGGACCACTTTTACGCTCACCTTCCCGCTCTAATTCCGCATTCGCGTAGCGATCTTACAAAAAGCAGGTGAAGTTTCTCCCACTTTCGGTGCTTTTTTCCTTAAAAACGCGACTTTTTGAGTTTTTTAGACTTGCAACCGCACACGAAAGAATTGTAAACTATTACCAATACAACCATTTGAAAGAGAGGATACTCACATGGCAAAAGGTTTGATTAAGAACGCATACATCGTCAGCCCCGGTTACGAATTTGACGGTGGCGCTATCATCATTGAAGGCGATAAGATCGCTAAGGTGCTTCAGCCCGGCACTCCCCTCCCGACCGATGCTGACTGGGTCTATGACGCAGAAGGTCGCATGGTCATGCCTGGCTTCATCGATGTGCATACGCACGGCGCAGTCGGCGTGGACGTCTGCGATGCTGACGATCCTACCGCAATCGAAAAGATCTCTGAAGCAAAGTTGAAGGAAGGTTGCACCTCTTGGTGTCCGACCACCCTTACGCTCCCTGAAGAAGTGCTCGCAAAGGCCCTCGAAAACGTGGAAGCTTATCGTAAGGACGAAAAGTTCTCCAAGATTCTCGGCGTGCACCTCGAAGGTCCGTTCATCAACCCCGCTTGCTGCGGCGCTCAGAACCCCGCTTACCTCCGTAAGCCTGACATCGAAGAAGTGAAGCGTCTCAACGCAATCACCCCCGTCTGCCAGGTCTCTTACGCTCCTGAAGCTGAAGTCGGCAATGGCGCTCAGTTCGCACGCGAATGCTTGGAAATGGGCATCGTTCCTTCCGCAGGTCACACCAAGTGCTCCTACAAGGAATTCAAGTCCGTTTACGCAGCTGGCTGCCGTCACCTCACCCACTTCTGCAATCAGCAGACCCCGCTCCACCACCGTGACATCGGCCTCGTCGGCGCAGGCTTGCTCCTCGATGATCTTCGCGCAGAATTGATCTGCGACAAGATTCACCTTTGCCCTGACATGATTGAACTCGCATTCCAGACCAAGGATATCGAAAGCATCCTCCTCATCACCGACTCCATGCGCGCATCTCACATGCCTGACGGCCCCTCCAGCCTCGGCGGCCTCGATGTGATTGTGGAAAATGGCGCTGCTCGTCTCGCCTCCAACGGCGCACTCGCTGGCTCCATCCTCCGCATGAACGTGGCCCTCAAGAATGTTTGGGAAGTCACCGGCATGCCGCTCAACGTGCTCGTCAAGACCACCTCTTACAACCAGGCTCTTGAACACGGTTTGGAAGACAAGCTCGGCTGCATCGAACCCGGCTACATCGCTGACATCACCGTCCTCGATGACGAAACCTTCGATGTTTGCGCCGTCTTCGTCAATGGCGAAAAGCGCATCTAAAGCGTTTGCGTCCCTCGTGGCGTAAAGGAAAATGGGTGATATCCGCGTGGATATCACCCATTCTTTTTATCTTCTAACATGCGCACAAACCACAGGGAAAAGGACTAACCCAAAATGCGCTCTATCTTTTAATCATCCCAATATCTTATTTATCACCAAAGGAACCACACCTATGAACAAATTCAAAACTGTCCCACACAAACACCCCTCAAATTAACACAGACACACACACCATGAGAAACCCACAATGAAAATTACCAAACCCTAAAATCCCATACACAGTCGCACACACCCCACCTTGCACACCACCCGTACCTCCTTATTATCCCCTTTCCCTACACCTTCACACGCCTAATTGATTCTCACACCGCATTACACAAACCCTCACCCCACCTTATGCAGACGCCCCCAACAAACGTTCAAAACGCATCCGCACACTCGTCAATGCCGTGGGCGCCACCATCGTGGCTTTGATCTTCTTCAACGCGTTCTTTTCAATCTGACGCACACGTTCACGTGAAATCCCAAACGTCTTCCCCAACGCGGCCAATGTCAATCGCTTTCGCCCACCCCATCCAATGCGGTGATAAACAATAAATAATTCTCGCTCCGTTAACCCTTCCTTCGCCACATGAAACATCTCAAGAAAATCATCCATATCCATCCGTTACACATCCTTTCCTGCAGGTTCATCAATCACGCTGGAAACGCGTCAACTTTTTTTAACACGCCTCCATATATAGGGGCCCTTTTATAAGAAAATGTGCTTTTTCACCCCTTTTTCGCCTCTTACAAAAATTGAAAAGTTCGTAAAATTCTCGTTTTTGAAGATTTTTCATCAAAAAGTGAAAGAAAAAGGTCGAAAAATGCGATTTTAAAAATTTTTACCTCCCCCCCTCACAAAAACATACCAAAGAACACGCCGTCCCTCCCTTTT
>JAZRAG010000118.1:0-11579 GCA_045634445.1 Candidatus Spyradenecus sp.
GTGGAAGTGCCTTGTCTTCCTAAGACCGCTTGGCCTCCGACTTAGTTTCATCCCAGATAAAGCGCTTACCCATAATGACCAAGGGGCCCTGAGAACCGACCGTGTTGTGCGTACCCGTGAGGCCGTTGTAGACGGTGGCGATTTCAGGGAGTGCGATGGCGGAGAGACGCTGGACTGGGGCAGTGGCTGCGACATTGCGGAGCACGGAGCCAATCGTAGCGGTAATCACGACCTTGTTCGAGGCCTTCGAGAACCCTGCATCTTGGGTTGGGAAGGTTCCGCGAATCGAGGGGCGGAGATAGACCAAAGAGCCCACGTTGATTGCGTTGCCTTCCTGAAGCAAACGTGCGGTAACGGTGGCGAATTTCTCCAAAATGGAGACCACTTCAGCACTATCGTACTTTGAGCCTTCGCGGACCATCGTATCTGCGACTTCGCGGAGGGACTTAGTTGGTGCGGAGACCCTCGCACACCACACATCGTGTCCTTTCACCTTACTGATTGCGGCCTGCTTGACCACGTCATACTTAATGGCTGCTTGAGCGCCATTGTCCACATTTAACTGTGCCATTGTTTTGTCCTTTCGTTGGTTGTTTAGATAGGGCGCACACACGTGCGCCTCTACCTATGGCGAAAATCGGACATAACAAGGGGTAAGACTCCAATAGAAGCCTGTTATTACAGGCTTTGATGGGTGTCGGAGCCTCGGACATCGACCTTTGCTTTTTGCGTGCGGAAGTCCTCAATTCTCCTATATACGATTGGGTTGTGCGTGCGGGCTTTTGTTAAGATCCGACCGACCTGCCTTTCGCTTAGGCCAGTGGCTTCAGCAATGGCGCCAGCGGTGGCTCCTAAAGCCCACTTGTGCAGTACCACAAGGTATCTCGGATGCATGAGCGGAAAGGCCTCTTGGAGCACTTCTGCGACGGACTGCGCATTACCGACCAAGCGGTCCCACTCGATGGCATTTCGCTGCTCTTGGTGGACGAGCCAACAAGCCTCAAGAAAGAGCTGTTTCACCCCTTTGGAGGTATCGGCTGGGAGGAGGTTGAGAATTGATGTTTGGAGGGTATTCATAACGATAGGTATCCTTTCTGTTTGGGGAATAAGCGTATTATACCATAAACGCCTCCGAAAGTCAATAAGATATTGTAATTACAATGGGTTATTTCGTCTTGGAGGTTTACTTTTGCGGCGATTGCGGAAGGCTTTAAGTTGGGCGAAAATGGATGGTTCTGCTGCTTTGGCAATCCGAAGAATACGGTTCACATGGCGCTCTGTAATGCCGAATTGATTGGCTAAACTGGCCTGCCGAATAGGCTTGTAGGTGAGCGTTGGATCTTGTGCGGTCACCCACTTTGTCAGCACCTCGCGATGACGAAGCGAAAGGAGCTCGCGGTAGGTAAACTCAATCACGCGCTCAGCCTCCTCTGGGCTACCCCTCTCTAAGAGTCGGTCATAGTTACGATTCTGAGCAGCCACTTGTGCTGCGTGAAATCTGCACGCAGGCTCACGTCCACACAAGCAGCGCTCTTCGCAATACGCAAAGACAACTGGATAGCCGAATTTCAGCGTAAGGGTCTTTGCCCAATACTGAAGGTCGGTCGTGTAGTCGTTGAACTCGTCTCGGTCCATAAAACAGGCCTCACGGTCATGTGGGCGTAAAACAACGCAGTACGGCTCGTGTAGACGGCGTAACTGTGTCTCGAGCTCCTTACGTGATAATGGACTATAGGTATACGCCAGCTTGCCGCGAGGGAGGTACGGACAGGAGGCGGGCACAGGGTAAGGTGGTGGGCAATCGGGTTCATTTTCTGGTGAAGTTGCGTGGGCGTAAAAGGCTGGGTCGCGCGCTTGTAATCCACGTCGACGCGCTCTGCAGGCTTGGGGGGTATTGTAATTCATGGAGGGTTTTCCTCAAAATGTCGTCTTTTTGTGCATTGCCGGAAGGCGTAAATCCGCTAAAACAACGTCATAGACGTGCTTTAAGGGGTGTTGATGTGATGTTCAAAAATACGACCTTCATCTATCGTCTTCAAAAGGTTGCGTCGTGATGATGTCTGTGTGGGTGGGGTGGCGTGTTCTAGCTACGGTACTATTATTATTACTTTTTAATTCAATTTAGTAAGTAGAATAGATAGAGGTCGTATTTTTAAACAGCCTTAGAAAAGGGGGCTTGGGTTGACAAAAGGTTGAAATAACAAGCTTTTACAGGTATTTGTCCTTCGTTAACCCCATGTCGAGGTTTGCAAAAATACGACATGGCCCCCTTCTCATAGGGTTGTTTTAGAGCTGCGTATTATGTAACTGCAGGGTTACAACCTCACGCGAATGCTTATACAACGTTAATGTGGCGCATTGCGTTGAGGATGGGTAGTCCGCAGGATGTAGCTGAAAGCGCACACACAAAGGCCTCCGCGCGTACTTTCGCTTCCACTCCTTGTAGACTGATACGATTTGCTCCTTGCCATCTACGGAGAGAACCCACGTATAGATGTGCGACGCATGTTGGGTGGAAGGCAGCCGTAATGCATCCAGGAAGATGTTGGTGTGGCTCTGATTCCACTGTACGCGCACAGTGTCGAATACGATTTCGGGGTCCTGTGCTGTTTGTAGCACGGCTCGGATATCCTCTAACGAGAGATGTTTACAACGAGCGTCTTCTCGCAGGCGTAAGGCCTCCACATCCAATTGCGAATCACGCATCATACGGGAGTTGCTCGTATTGGGCGTAAAAGAAAGCTCAGTTTGCGTCAGGGTCGGTGTTTTGTCTACCGTTGGCGCAACGTTAGCGTTTGCAATTGGGGGCATTGCCGTCGTTGATGCAGGAGTGACTGTGAGGGGCGTATCCATCGTGAGGTTGATAGTTGCCTCTACGGTGTGGGATGCCGTCATCGTCGCTTCGGTGCTGCTTACAGCGGGGGTGGTTTCACACACCATGTCATACAAAGTGCTTTGTTCGAGGGTGTGTGAGAGGAGTGTATTATCAATCGCAAGGGTTTCATTTGACTGGAGCACTTGCAAACTTGCGTGTGTCTTAGAGCTGTTGATCGCTTTAAAATACGCAGCTTTGACTTTGCATTCAAGTCGCTTGAGGACTCTGTTCAATGACGCGAGGTATGCCTTGCAGGCTGCAGCGACGTCGGGAGCCTCGTGAACGATTGCATCAGCGTATTCATCTAAGAGCTGTGCAAATCCCTTGATCTCTGCATAGTATCGCTCGCGACATTCGGGAGTCTCCTCCATGCATTCGAAGCAGTACTGAATGCTTTCGATTAGTTCTGCACCTAAATCATAATCGGAATCATGATAAAGGTCGTTTTTTATGTTTTGAGTAGTAATCATTTCTGATTTCCTTTTTGCTTGTCTCGATTTGTTGAATAGAATAGAAGTGACTCGAGACAAGCGTTTCATCACTTCTATTCTAACCTATAACGCCTCGGTTGTCAATTGCTTTAAAGAGACAACCCGTCTGTCAATGTGTCAGAGAGACGACGTGTTTACGGCGCTTAAGGCTGAAAAACTTGAAAATGAACTTGTAAGTGAAGTTTCAGTGAAGCTAAAAGAGGTTTTCAATATACTACAACTAGGAATGCCATGTCAAGTAGTGCGGATTTCGTTGGTACACAATATATAGTGGTATGTGCCGTTATGAAGATAGGCTGAAATCGAGAAAAGCCTACGACGACAGGCTTTTATGGAATTGGTTCTTTTTAAATCTTGTGTGGTCCGTTAACGCATATTTTCGGGGAGCCGCGTTGGTTGAGCTTGACATTGTGCAGCCTGCAGATGAGAACGCGGCCTTCTACAAGTTTGTTGTGCCAGAGAAGCAGTAAAACGGATTCTGGCAGGTTTGCGCCGAAGGCGCACTTTGCCGTAAAGGGCTCAGCCCTTTCGCGGGGTGTGGGGGCGCGGAGCCCCCACATAAATCCGCAGCAATCATTCACCGCTAACAGCAAACCGCTCGCCACAGTGGTTCGGACTTGCATCGCGCGCGTGTTTTATGAGATAATAACGAGGTTTTTCATTTTGAAAGGATTCATAACATGAAGTATGACAAGCGCGGTGCGTTGATGGAAGTAACTGTTCCTGGCTTGGAGAAGATCCAGGGCAAGGTGCGTGATATCTATGATTTGGGTAATCAGATCTTGATTGTGGTAACTGACCGTCTCAGCGCCTTTGACGTCATTATGGATGATGGCGTGCCGGGTAAGGGTAAGGTGCTCAATAGCATCTCGACCTTCTGGTTCCGTAAGCTCGGCCACATTTGCCCCACGCACTTGATCTCTGCTGACATCAAGGACTATCCTGCACCGTTCAACGAAATGCCTGAACTTCAGGGCCGTTCGATGTTGGTCCGTAAGCTCAAGGTGGTGCCTTACGAATGCATCGTGCGCGGTTACCTCACGGGTAGCGGTTGGGCAGAATACAAGAAGCAAGGCACGGTGAATGGTCAGCCCCTTCGCGAAGGCTACCAGAATGCGTCTAAGCTTGATGAAGTGCTCTTTACCCCCACCACGAAGGCTGCAATCGGCGATCACGATATGGCAATCTCTGTGGAAGAAATGACGAAGGATGTGGGTGCAGAACTCGCGACGAAGCTTCGCGATCTCTCCATTGCGCTCTACTCTGAAGCAGCTAAGCACGCTGAAAGCCGCGGCATTATCCTCGCTGACACCAAGTTTGAATTCGGTTTGGACGAAGCCGGTAATGTGGTGCTCGCTGACGAAGCCCTTACGCCTGACTCTTCTCGCTTCTGGGCTCAGTCGACCTACGCAGTGGGCTCCAATCCGCCCTCGATGGATAAGCAGTTTGTCCGCGACTACTTGGACGAAATCGGCTTCAATCATCAGCCGCCGGCACCTGCATTGCCGGATGAAGTCATCCAGAAGACGCAGGCGATCTACGCTGAATGCTATACGCGTTTGACCGACGGTGAAGCTTGCGCACCTGTGCTCTAAGATGAAGCTGGATTCACCCTTCTTAATTCCCCCGAAACGCTTCGAGGCGCTCGGGGGCTTTTTCTCGGTAGAGGGGAGTGCGCAGTTGCTCCTCTGTACCTGCGAGCCCGAACCGCAGTTGATGCGCTTCTTGGAAGAGGCGTTGCCGCTGGGGTGTATCCGTAAGACGGAGCAGGACTTCTCGTATTCGGCGACAGTATTCAATGTCCCTGCTTGTAGCGTTACGACGAGCGCGAGTGATGCAGAGTGGGCAGCGGAAGAGGGGTTTGTCTTTACTATTCAACCGCACGCCTTCACGGTGAAGGCCGAGACCTTACTCGGACTCTGGCGCGGCTGCGCCTTTATGAAGCGCGAACTCTTGCGTGGGAAGCCCATCCCGTGTGGCGAGGGGGCAGATGCGCCCGATAAGCGCGTGCGTGGCTTGATGTTAGACGTTTCGCGCAATCGCACCTACAGCCTACCGACCCTCTTTGGCCTCGTAGACCAAATGGCACTCTTGGGCCTCAATCGTCTTGAGCTCTACTTCGAGAAGGCCTTTGCTTTCAGTGAACACTTTGAGCAATGGGGCGATGTCTCGCCATATGCTGGGGTGGATTGTCGCATCCTTAGCGCTTACTGCGCCGTACGTGGCATTGAGCTTGTGCCCAACCAAAACACCTTGGGGCACTTTGAACGTTGGCTCAAAAACAAAGACTACGCGCAGTGTCATGCAGAACTCCCCGAAGGCGGCGCACGCACGCCGTGGGGCACTGTTCAACAGAAGCCCACAGGTCTCTGGGCCGCGAATCCGGCCACGCGTGAATTTGTGAAGCAATTGTTGCATGAAGTCGCGGGCTCCTTCCAACATGCCCAGTCCATCAACCTCGGAGGGGATGAGGTCTTTGATCTTGCAGAGGGACGCTCCAAGGGATGTGATAAAGCCACCCTTTACCTTGACTACATGCGTGAAATGGCTGCTGCGGTGGAACGTCTGCGCCCTGAATTGTGGGCAGATATGCTCATCCGCCACCCCGAGATGTTGCCCAAAGTGAAGCAATATCTGCCGCAGGCGCGTTGGCTGGTGTGGGGTTATGAGGCTACAGATCCATTAGCTGAAAATGCGGCTAAATTGCGTGCCGCAGGCTTAGATGTGATTGTTTGCCCAGGCACCTCTTCGTGGCGTAGTTTCTGCGGTCGCACCACCAATATGTTGGCCAATATCCGAGCCGCAGCCGCAGTGCCTGATACCGATGGTGTCTTATTGGCCGACTGGGGCGATGCAGGCCATTGGCAACCCCTCACCATTTCAATGCCGGCGATTGTGGCGGCTGCCGCTTACGCATGGCGTGCCGATGCAGAGATTGACGTGGCGGCATTGACCGACCTTGTCCTCGGCGAAAAGGGCCTTGGTGACGCGCTCTTGCGGTTGGGCGATACCTATCGCACCGCAAAGGCTGAGGCGGGCAATGCGACGAAGCTCTTCCAGGCTTACAACCTGCCATTGGCGGATGCGCCAACCTTTGACACCGAAGCGCTCCAAGCCACCCTTGCCGAACTCAATGCCCTCGCAGAGGAATCGGCCATCGCGGGGCTTTCGCTCGCGGCACGTGAGACGCGTTATGCGCTCGAGCTCCAACGCCTCGCTGTGTTGCGTGCTTTGAAGACGCCTGGCCTGCAATCCCATCGTGCGCGCGTCGCAGAGATGATGAAGCACCTTTGGTACGAACGTGGTCCGCGTGCGTTGTTGGACGCCTCGTTGCAAGACTTCCTTTCAGTGGAGATGCCCTAAGTGAGATTGCCTGAAGTCCGCCCAGAAGAACGTTGGGGCCTCTGTTTAAGCGGAGGCGCTGACTCGACTGCGCTCCTCTTCAAATGTCTTGAAGCGGGCTTTCCTGTGGTGGCACTTCACTTCAATCATGCCTTTGAAGACGAAGAAGGCGATGCCGATGAAGTCTTTGTGAAGGCGCTCTGTGCACGCTTAGGCGTAACGCTCGAAGTGGGGCGTTGCCTTGAGCCGTGGACGACGCGTGAGACGAAGGAGGTCTTTGCGCGCCGTCATCGAATGGGTTTCTTTGCAGACTGCGTAACGCGATACGCGTTGACCGGGCTACTATTGGCCCATCACGCGGGCGATCGTGCAGAGCATGTCGTCCTGCGTTTGGCGCGTGGGTGTGGCGCCGAGGGCTTGACGCGTTTTGGCTTTGAAAACCACGCTCCGTGGGATGCGCGTGTGCGCTTGGTGCGTCCGCTACTGGATGAGACGCACGAAGACCAAGTGGCCTATCTCAAAGCGCGTGGCGAAACGTGGCAAGAGGATGTCTCAAATAGCGATGTAACAATCCCGCGAAATGCGATTCGCGCCACGCTTCCAAACGTATTGCCGCACTTTGTGGCGGGGGTGAATGCGGCTGCGGATGTCTTAGCCGAGGAGAATGCCTTTATTACCGAATGCGCTGAAGCCAACGTGGTCCATCGTTCGGCCTGGCGTTTAGAGGTGAAGCCTGAGGTTCATCCTGTGCTCTTGCGCCGTGTGCTGCGCGGATGGCTCTCTGAGTTAACGCGTCGTCAAACGGAAGCCCTCCTTACAATGGCGCCAAAGGAGACTGTAAATGTCTCGGGTGATCGCGTGATTGAACGCCTTTCTGCAACGCAGTGGCAGGTGCGTCGTCGGCGCCTCCTTGCCACGCCAGAGCCCTTGGTCATTACGTGTCCAGGTACGTACCGTTTTGGCCCGTGGCAAATCACAGTAGGGGACGCCGCGGCGAAGGTACGCTTGCCATTGCCCCTAACGGTGCGTACGCGTCGTGCAGGGGATCGTTTTAGACCGCGTGGGATGCAAGGCTCGCGTAAACTCCAAGATGTCTTAACTGATTTGAAAATCCCCGCTCCTGCGCGTGATGCCTATCCGCTCTTCTGTGATGCGACAGGGACAATCCTTGCCGTGCCGGGGATGCGTCCTGCGGCATTGCCAGAGGGATGTCCATGTGTGGGTATTGAGGTTCAGCGATTAGATGACTGAACAAAGTCGCGCAAGTGCCCCATGAGCGCGGCAAGGCCGCGTAAGAGGTAGGCGGGGTGTTTGATTGCGCGAATCCCTTGGCGAAGCATGGCCATGGGGTGTAGGAAGCCGCGGTAGGTTTGCGCTACACACGCGCGAATTTCAGCCTCTGTCATCGGCGATTTCATCACTGGCGAACGCATATCATAGCGCGCCCAATCGCGTGTGAGGAGTTGGTCTGCAGCATCAAGTGCTTTAAAGAGTGGCGTACCAGGATAGGGGACGAGCCAAGTCGCCTGTAAGGTGGCGGCGTAGCCCTTTCGCAGACTTTCGCGACCGAGCGCCACCGTGCGTGCGGCATCTGCAGCACTTTCCCACGGATAACCAAACATCAACGTAATATGCACGTCCAAACCCGCGGCAGAGGCGGCTTTCATGCCTTCATGGATTTGCTGAAGGGTGAGCCGTTTATTGAGTTTATCCAACGTTGCTTGGTTCGCAGATTCTACCCCGAAGAGGACCAATCGAAAGCCTGCGCGGCGCATGAGGCGGTACTCATCAGCCGTTAAGGCGCCAAAGCGCATATTGCAGTCTAATCGCACCTTACGATGGTATCCACGCGCAATCATACCCTCACAAAAGGCCTTGAGCCAGGCGCCTGTCGGAAGACTGCCGGCGTCATCCATAATCTCCTTCGCGCCCAACGCAATCAACGCGCCAATCTCATCAAGCACGTGTTCCACTGGGCGAATGCGATAGGTCGGGTAGAGCGTCGTCCACGAACAGAAGGTACACTTGCCGTGCCAACAATCGCGCGCACTCATGATGTAGGCGCCAGGCGTTTTGGCGAAATTACCATTCCGATAGGCGTAGTCTTTCCAACGTGTCAGTACGCGGTCGATGGGCGGAAGCGTGCTTAAATCAACGGGAATCTCGCGTCCTTCCAACCACGATAAGAGGGCGAAATCATAGTCACCCCCCTTGAGTACTGCATCTACCGCAGGGCAGGCGAGCACCTCTTCGGGACGCGCCGTCACATGGTCGCCAGCGAAGACAATCTGACACGTAGGCAAGCGCCGTTTGCATTCAATCGCCCAGGCAAGGTGAAACTGCACAACTGGTGTCTTGGTTTCGAGAAAGAGGACCTCGGGTTGCCACGCTTCCAAGGCCTCCCAAAAGGCTGCAGGGGTGAAGTTGCGCGCGATTCCATCCAACCACAAGACCTCGTAGCCTCGTGATTTAAGCAACGTTGCAGCACTTGCAGGCACGACAGGGTAAATCGCTGTCGGGTGACTAAACCACTGGAATTGGCGGTTCTGTGAAAGGAGGGGGGTGCCCTTCTCAGAAGGGATGGGCGGATAACAGAAAGCAACGCGCCGAAGGGAGGCGTTGGGGGCGGTGGATGTGGCACAAGCAGAAGAGGTCATTATGCCCGCTCCTTAATGCGTGAATGGCCGCACCTGAATGCCTTCGCGCGGTAAGGGCGTGGCCTCCACCCCATAGACGGCTACTTCGCCAGCGGAAACCCCAGCATTGAGCAAGGTATAGAGCCATGCTTTCGCGCGGCAGATGGCCTCTAAGAGCGTTTCTCCGCGTGCGAGATTGGCCGTGATGGCGGCCGAGAGGGAGCACCCTGTACCGTGGGTGGTTAACGGCGCTGCTACGATGGGCGAGCAGATTTCATACCCATGACCTTCGGCGTCAATAAAGCAATCCGTCGCGTGTGCTGTCGTGTGATGCCCGCCCTTGAGGAGAATGGGCACTTGAAGGTGATCGAAAAGCGCGCGAGCGTGGGCAGCGAGGTCTGCAATGGGCGCATCAATAGGACGCCCTAAAAGCGCGTTTGATTCTGGTAAATTGGGCGTAACCAAGGCCGCACGTGGAAGCAAGACCGTCGAGAGCACATCTACAGCATCCTCAGCGAGCAAAGCCTTCCCACTCGTGGACACCATTACAGGGTCTACAATCAGGGGGATGCCTTGAAAGAGAGAAAGCCTCTCCGCGACGACGCGGATGTGGTCGGCATCTACGAGCATGCCCGTCTTGATGGCCTTTACCGAAAAGGCCGCAGCAATGGCGTTGATTTGGTCGCGGAGCACCTCCAAAGACGCGGCCTGAACATTCCGAACGCCCAAAGGGTTCTGGGCGGTGAGCGCAGTAATCGCCGAGCATCCATGGACGTTGAATGCGCGGAAAGCGCGCAAGTCCGCTTGGATGCCTGCGCCGCCACCGCTATCACTGCCAGCGATGGTCATTGCGACGGGAAAAGGAGAGTCTGCGTTCATTGAGAGACATTATAACCCAAAAGCGCGCAGACTGCACCTCCTTTTTCAACGAATAAGGGTGATTTCAAGCGCTTGCCTTTTATAGATGAAATGTGATACAATACGCAAATCATTTTGACCGCTAGAGGAAAGAAGCATGGGAGACCCCCATCAACAGCGGTGACAAACGAGCTTCAAGAAAGGAAGAGAGAAGATGAGCGGACATAGTAAATGGGCAACCATCAAGCACGCTAAGGGCGCAGCAGACGCTAAGCGTGGCAAGATGTTCAGCCGTTTGGCAAAGGAAATCATGATCGTTGCTAAGAGCGGCGGTGACCCGAACACCAACCCCTCTTTGCGTAACTTGATCGCCAAGGCAAAGTCCATCAACATGCCGAAGGATAACATCGACCGCGCTATCAAGAAGGGTACCGGCGAACTCCAGGCAGAAGCACTCGAAGAAATCACATACGAAGGTTACGCAGGTACCGTCGGTCTCGTCGTTCAGGTGTTGACCGATAACAAGAACCGCGCAGCTGCTGAAATCCGTAACATCTTCAAGAAGAACGGCTCTGAACTCGGTCAGTCCGGTTCTGTGACCCGTAACTTCGAACGTAAGGGTCAGATCCTTCTTCCTAAGGGCGACCTCAACGAAGATGACGTGATGATGATGGCTCTCGACGCAGGCGCTGATGACGTGAACGCTGACGATGAAGGTTTCGAAATCCTCACCGCCCCCAGCGCATTCACCGCAGTGTGCGACGCCCTCAACCAGGCTGGCATCGAAACCGCTGACGCAGAAGTCAAGCTCATGCCGATGGCTACCACCCCTGTGACCGACGTTGCTCAGGCTAAGGCAATCAACAAGTTCATTGCCGCCCTCGAAGACAACGAAGACGTCCAGAACGTGTACACCACCGCAGACTTCTCTGACGAAGTGGAAGCTGCTCTCGCTGCTGAAGAATAAGCCTTCGCGTGTGAGAACGCAACATCTGAAAGCGCCGCCGAATGGTGGCTCTTTCTGTTTCCCCACGCCCCACGATGACAGCTCGCCCTTGAGAGCCTTCGCTATTCTCCACGAGTCGCACGAATCTTGTAGCCTGCTCGAAATGGGCACATCTCCATTTCTCGACAGGCTACGCCAGAGTGGGACTGTGTTACCGACTCGTCAGGGATAAAAGGGACAAAGAGACCACAGAGACAAAGGGACGGCACCTAACCGTGAGCACGGTGAGCGCCCGCTGTCGGAGCACGGAAATGTGCCCGTGCGACGCAGCGGGTAAGACCTGTGCGACTCGTGGAAATCCCTCGTCGTCCTACGGGCGCAGCCCGCCCAGCCCCGAAGGGGCGGCAGACACGCCTTCGCAGTGTTTGCGG